>USCS01000051.1 GCA_900552875.1 uncultured Collinsella sp.
CCAGTCGCCGGCGGCACCGGGAGCCATGATGCTCACAGGGAAGCCATAGCCCACACTCGCGATGAGCGGACGCGCGATAAGGACGCAGATGGCGCCCTTCAGGCAGTCGAGCAGCAGCGTGAGCGCCGCGACCTTGGGGCCGGCTACGCGCAGGGCGTTGGTGGTGCCGATGTTGCCGGAGCCCGCCTTGCGAATGTCGATGTGGTTGAACACGCGGCCCAAGATCAGGCCAAACGGAATCGCTCCGATAAAGAACGAGACCACGGCGCAGATGGCGGTCAGCAGAATCGGATTATGCATCCTT
This sequence comes from uncultured Collinsella sp., assembly GCA_900552875.1. Lineage (GTDB taxonomy): Bacteria > Actinomycetota > Coriobacteriia > Coriobacteriales > Coriobacteriaceae > Collinsella. The sequence goes on from USCS01000051.1 coordinate 305, forward strand.
TTGCTCCTTCTTCCTAAAGAAGAGTCGAATGGGCGTGCCAGAAAAATCGAAGGTCGAGCGCATACGGTTCTCCACGTAGCGCTGGTAGGTGTCGTTGACCAGGTCGCTGTGGTTGACGAAGAACGTGAACGTCGGCGGGTTGACGCCCGTCTGGGTCACGTAGTGCATGCGCAGGCGACGCTTGCCGTCCACCACGGTGTGACCAAACTCACGCAGGTCGGTGAGGAACGTGTTGAGGCGCGAGGTGCTGATCTTTTGCGAGCGCGTCTTCTCGGCGGCGTCGACCATGCCCCAGATCTTCTCGATGCTGCGGCCAGTCAGGGCAGAGATGCGCAGGAACTGAGCCCAGGGAGCCATCACGCCCAGACGGCGGTCAATGGTCTCCATACAGGCCTCGCGCTTGCGGTCGTCGTCGAGCAGGTCCCACTTGTTGAGCAGCACCACGATGGCGCAGCCGCGCTCGATGGCCAAGCCCATGACCTTCTGGTCCTGCTCGGTGACGCCCACGGAGGCATCGACGACGAGCAGCGCCACGTCGGCGCGGTCGATGGCGCGCAGGCCGCGAACCATGGAGTAGTACTCGATGTTCTCGTACACGGTGCTCTTCTTGCGAATGCCCGCGGTGTCGACCATGCGGTAGTGCTTGCCGTTGCGCTCGACGACCGTGTCGATGGCGTCTCGCGTGGTGCCGGCAATGTTGGACACGATGGAGCGGTCGGCGCCCAGGATGCGGTTAAACAGCGACGACTTACCGGCATTGGGGCGGCCGATGATGGCCACGTTCAGCGCATCGGGGAACTCGTCGGCGACCTCGTCCTCCTCCTCGGGTAACAGGGCCACGATGTCATCGAGCAGGTCACCCGTGCCGTGGCCGTGCAGGGCCGAGAGCGGCGTGGGCTCACCGATGCCGAGCGAATAGAACTCCCAGATGCTGTCGTTCTCGCGATCGGGGTTGTCGAGCTTGTTCACCAGCAGAAAGACCGGCTTGTCGCAGCGCTTGAGCATGCGAGCGACCGATTCGTCCTCCTCGGTGACGCCGGTGCGGCCGTCGACCACAAACAGGATGACGGCGGCTTCCTCGGCGGCGGCGAGCGCCTGATCGCGGATGGACGTGGCAAAGACGTCATCGCTCTTGAGCGGCTCGATGCCGCCCGTGTCGACGATGGTGAACTCGCGGCCGTTCCAATCGGCCGTGTGGTACGAGCGGTCGCGCGTGACGCCGCGGGACTCGTGGACGATGGCGTCCGAGGTCTGGGCCAGGCGGTTAACGAGCGTGGACTTGCCCACGTTGGGGCGTCCGACGACGGCGACGATAGGTTTCATCTGCTCTCCTTTAATGGATAGGGTCAGCGGAATTAGTAGAGTCGGCAGGCACAATGCCAAGGATGTGCTCCAGGGTATCGAGCAGCTCATGTGGCATGGTCGACACCACATGAACCTCGGCGCCGCGACTGGTAAGGCTTGCGAGTAAATCGTCACGATGATACTCGTCAAGCGTCATGCCGTCAGCGTTGAACATGAGCTTAGGCACAAAGAGCATAACCCCCGACAGGTCTTGCGGCAGCTGCTCCAGGATGTCGCTTGCGACGATGAGGCCGGTCACGTCCACGTTGCCGCCAAAGTAGCGGTTCTTGATGGCCGTGACGGTGCCGGAAAGGCCGTGTGGAGACTCCACGAAGCGGGCGACGGTATCGCGTGCGCTGGCGCCTGAGAGGCACAGCAGGCGCTGGCCTCGGGCGGCGATTGCCTCGCGAACGTGGCACAGGCGCTCGGCATCGGCGGCGAGCACGTTGTCGGTCTCATCCAGATACGAGCGGATCATACCGATACCGTCGTAGTACTGTGGGTAGCCGTCGTAGAAATCGGCCTCGGGAGGCTCGATGCCGGCGTCCAGATAGAACTCGTCGCTCATCTGGAAGGTGTGGCGGCCAAAACGCTCGTAGGCGCGGTCCTGGAAGGGGCGGATCATGGCGATAGTCTCGCGCGCCAGCTCGGGCTTGTCGCTATAGGACCAGCTAAAGCGGTTCTGGTGCTTGGTAAAACCGAGCGGCACAATGCCCAGGCTGGTGATCTGCTCATGCTCCTCGCAAAAGCGCAGGGTCTTTTCCAGCTCCTCGCCGTCGTTCATGCCGGGGCACAACACGATCTGCGCGTGAATCTCGATGCCGGCGGCCATGATGGCCTCGAGTACATCCATGCCGCGCTGGGCGTTGCGGCCCATCATGCGGCGGCGGACGTCGGGGCTTACGGCGTGGACAGACACGTTCATGGGGCTCATGTTGCGTTGGATGACGTTTTGCACGTCCTCGTCGGTGAGGTTCGTGAGCGTGACAAAGTTGCCCTGCAAAAAGCTCAGGCGATAATCGTCGTCGCGAATGTAGAGCGTGGAGCGGCCGCCCTTGGGCAGCATCGTCATAAAACAGAACACACAGGCGTTGACGCAGGTGCGCATGCCGTCGAAGATGGGGCCGTCGAACTCCAGGCCCCAGTCCTCACCGGGAAAACGGTCGAGCTCCACAGGGGTGACGGTGCCGTCGCGCGGGTCGAGAACCTCCAGCTCGACGGTGTCGTCGTCGGCTTCCCAAAGCCATACGATCATGTCGGTGAGCTGCTCGCCGTTGACCGTGAGCACGCGCATACCCGGCTCGATACCCACATCCCATGCGGGTGATTCGGGGCGCACGTTCTTAACGAGCGCGCCCTCACCCGGCTCGGGGTCGCGGCTGCGCCCGTAATCGGCCACCTCGGCGGCGTATGCGGGTACGGTCTGGTCCATGATTAGCGGCAAAGCTCCTTGATGCGCGCAACGGCGCGTTCGATGTGTTCTTGCGGGGTGGAGGCTCCGGCAGTGATGCCAATGTGGCGCGCGCTGGCAAACCACGCGGCCTCAAGCTCGGAAGCTTCCTCGATGTGATGCGTGTGCTCGCAGACGTCAGTGCAGATCTGTGCTAAGCGGCGGGTGTTGCCCGAGTTCTTTCCGCCCACGATGACCATGCAATCACAGCGGTTGGCAAGTGACGCGGCTGCCTGCTGGCGCTCGCTCGTGGCGGCGCAGATGGTGTTGATCACGCGCAGTTCCTGCACGCGCGGGGTGATGGAGGCCACAACCTCGGCCAGATTCTGCGTGGTCTGGGTGGTCTGAACAACCAGACCCACCTTGCCTTTGAGCGGTAGCGCGTCGGCGTCGGCGGCACAGCTCACAACTTGAGCGTCATCACCAGCGTGACCCAAAATGCCTTCGACCTCGGGATGGCCCGGCTCGCCCACGACGATCACGCGGTAGCCCTCGCGTACCAGGCGCTCGGCGGCCACGTGGACCTTCTTGACGTAGGGGCAGGTGGCATCGACCACGTCGAGGCCACGCTCGCGAGCGGCGTCGATGACCTGCGGCACCACACCGTGGGCGCGGATGATCACGGTGCCCGACGTGGCGTCGTCCAAGGTGTCGGCCAGACCGACGCCTGCCTCGGCGAGCTCGCGTACCACGATGGGATTATGGATGAGCGGACCAAGCGTGTGGACCTGAGTGCTCTCCCCTGCCTGCGGCGCGGCGGCCAGCGCCATGTCGAGCGCGCGCTGCACGCCGTAGCAGGTGCCGGCGTGGGCGGCGATTTCGATGATGGGGGCGCCTGCCTTGCCGAGCACAGCCTCGACAGTGTTCATGACTTCCTCGCCCATGGCTAGAACCTGCCCGGGTGCTCGGCGCACAGGTCGTCGCGCATGGCGTAGACGCGGTTCATGGCCTCGGACTCAAACCATGCCAGGCGCTCCTTGCGCTTGAGCTCGGCCGGTGCATCCGAAAGCGAGATGGCCTTGCCGGCACGGATCCAGCACTTCTTGGGGCGCATGAGCTTTTTGCCCGCAGGCGTAATATCGGACCAGCCGCAGATGGCGAGCGGGTTGACGGGCGCCTTGCCCATCTGGGCAATGAGCGCAAAGCCGCCGTGGACCTCGGGCTTGATCTCGCGCGAGCGGATGCGCGTGCCCTCGGGGAAGATCAGGACATCCTCGCCGCGCTGCAGTGCGTGCTGGGCGGCACGCAAGCACTTCATGTCAGCGGTGCCACGCTCGACGGGAATGCCGCCTACGCGGCTAAAGGCCCAGCGCACGATCTTGGTTTTGGCGAACTCGGACTTAAAAATGGGGCGAATGCGGCGGCCGCCAAAGAACAGCGCCGTCTCTACAGCCAGGAGCTCGGCCATCGAGGTGTGGTTGCAGATGACCACGCTGCCGCGGCCTTCCTGGCGCTCAAACAGCAGATCGGCGTCCTCGACCTTCCAGCGCCACATGAGCTTGGAGAAGGCCCAGAGGATTGCCATGACCACGACGACGGTGCCGCGTATGAGCGCGGGGAACTCGGCGTAGGGGGCGTTGTAGTAATCCTCGGGCGTCTGTTTAAACAGGCGCATGGGCTACCTCCTTTGGTTGATGAGGTCCTCGATAATGCGGACGACCTCGTCGATGGTGTGGGCGGTGGAGTCGACATGCACGGCGTCCTCGGCGGGCACGAGCGGCGCGACCTCGCGGCTGCTGTCGAGCTTGTCTCGCTGCTTGAGGGCGTCGAGGGTTTCATCGACCTCGGCCTCGAGCTGCTCTTCGGAGAGCGGCTGAGCGTCGCTTTGGTGACGCTGCAGCACACGGCGACGGGCACGCTCGCGCGGGTCGGCGGTCAGGAACACCTTGACCTGCGCGTTGGGGAACACGACGGTTCCGATGTCGCGACCCTCGGCCACGATATCGCGGTCCTCGGCGGCGCGGCGCTGATGGATGAGCATGGCAGCGCGCACGCCCGGGTAGGCCGAGACCTTGGAGACGTTGGCGTCCACCTGCGGGGTGCGAATGGCAGCCGAGGCGTCCTGGCCGTCAATGGTCAGGCGCGTATCCTCGCCGGTGCCGTTGGTAAAGCGAATCTCGATCTGCTCGGCGAGGGCGTCGATTGCCGTCTCGTCGTCCAGATCGATGCCGTGGTCGAGCGCGGCGAAGGTGACGGCGCGATACATGGCGCCCGTGTCGAGCTTGTTAAAGCCCAGCTGGCGGGCAATCTCCTTGGCGATGGTGGACTTGCCGGAACCGGCGGGGCCGTCGATGGCGACGATCATGTAATGCTTCCTTTCGGTGGTTGACGTGCTGGTATAGGACGCGGGCGTTGCTTTCTGGCGGGCTGGCTATCCCGTGTAGCGCTCGCGGTAGGTGTTGCGCTTGGGCGCGGAGCCGTGGCTGCCGTGGTGACGCGTACGGGTCGCGGGGGTTTCCTGGGGCTTGTCACCGCGCTTGGAGGCAGCTTGCTTAGGCGGGATGCCGCCGGCCTTGAGGATTTGCACCTCGCGGTCGGTAAGCTCGCGCCAAGAGCCTTTGGCCACGTCCTTGAGCTCCAGGCCGGCGAAGTTACAGCGATGCAGGCGAATCACTGGGTGGTGGATCTTGCTCAGCATGCGCTTGACCTGGTTCTTGCGGCCCTCGCGGATGATGACCTCCACGGCGGTGGTGCCGGGCTTGACGCCTTGCGGAGCCACGGCCTCGGCCTCGCGCGCGGTAATGACGCAGCAGATCGCCGGCTGGCAAAGGCCGTCATCGAGCTCGATGCCGCGACGGAGTGGTTCCAAGTCGCGATCGGTCAGGTGGCCGTCCACGAGCGCCTGGTAGGTCTTGTAGACGTGCTTGCTGGGGTGCAGCAGATCCTGCGACAGGTCGCCGTCGGTGGTAAAGAGCAAAAGGCCCGTGGTGTCGCGGTCCAAGCGACCCACCGGGAAGAGTCCCGGAAAGCGGTCGCGCGGGACCAGGTCGGCCACACAAGGTCGCTCCTGCGGATCGCTCATGGTGGTGAGATAGCCGGTCGGCTTGTAGAGCATCAGGTACACGGCGCCCTGACCGAGCTTGACGAGCATGCCGTCGACCTCGATATGGTCGCGGTCGACGTCGACCTTGGTGCCCAGTTCGGTCGCGACCTGGCCGTTGACGGTCACGCGGCCGGCGGTCATCAGGTCCTCCGAGCCACGGCGGCTCGCCACGCCCGCGCGCGCCAAAAAGCGCTGCAGGCGCATGGTGTGCGGGTAGACGGGCTGGGCGTCGGCTGCGGGCGCCGCGTTGCCCACGGCGCTTGACACGCCCGTCTCCCCTGCTTCGTTAGTCCTCGTCATGCATGTCCTCCGAGGTATCGCCGGTGGTCAGAAGCTTTGCGTCATCGGTGTCATCAACACCGGTATCGATCAGTTCGCGCTCTTCGTCCAGGTCCTCGGCCTGCTCCTCGAGCGTGGACTGAATGCTGCGGCCGCTCAGGCGCTCGCGGATAAACTGGCGCGACTGCTCGTCGGGGGCAAACTGCTCCAAATCGGGCAGGTCGCGGGTGGAGCGCAGGCCGAACTTCTCCAAAAAGGCGTTGGTCGTGCCGTAAATGATGGCCTGACCGCGCTGGGGGTCGCGGCCGAGCTCGCGCACCAGGCCCTTGTCAACGAGCGATGCGATGACGCCGTCGGAGTTGACGCCGCGGATGCCCTTAACAACCTCGCGCGTGACGGGCTGGTGGTAGGCGATGACGGCCAGGGTCTCGAGCGCTGCCTGCGACAGTTTTTGAGTGTCCCAGCTCAGCACGTAGGCTTCAACCACGTCGTGGTAGGCGGGGTGCGTAAACAGGCGCCAGCCACCGGCGACCTCGCGCAGTTGAAAGCCGCGGTTGGCCTCCTCGTACTCAACCTTGAGCTCGGCGAGCAGCGATGCGCACTCGCCGGGGGCGATATCCAGTGCGCCGGCCAGCGCGGGCGCACTCACCGGGTCACTCGACACAAGCAGCAGTGCCTCGAGGGCGCCTTTGAGGCTGTTTGTCTCTAGCGTGGAAAGGGTTGACATGGTAGCCGCTCCTATTCGGTGAGCTCGGGGCCCTCGCCGGGAACGTATGCCTCGGCGCCCTCGACGCGGTTGATTTGAATGGTTCCAAAGATCTCGTCCTGGCTCAGCGTGAGCGAGCCGCGTTTGGCGAGCTCGAGCATGGCCAGGAAGGTGACGACGAGCTGCTCGGTGGTGGCGTCGCCGTCCAGCAGCTCGCGGAAGGTGCAGGTTTGGTGCGCCATGGTAAAACGGTCGACCGAGGCCACCGTCAGGTCGAGCGGCACGCGATGCGGTGCCACGTGCTCGGCCTCCAGCAGGAAGGTCTGACGCTTGCCGTCCAGGTCGGCGCAGATGACGGCGAGGCCGCGCAGGGTAATGCCGGCCAGGTAGTCGGGCATAAGGCCCAAAAACTCGGGGTCGGGGCCGGCCACGCGCGGATGCATGCGGCTCTCGGCCTGCATGCGAGCACCAAGGGCCACCGCCGCGCCCTTAAACTGCTTGTAGGCGATCAGGCGCTGGATCAGGACCTCGCGCAGGGCGTCGCCATCGAGCGCGCTGAGCTCCTCGAGGTCTTCGTCGTCCTCGTCATCGTCGACGGATTTGCTGGGGGCCTCCTGGGGCACCAGCGAGGCGGCCTTAATGTCCAAAAGGGTTGCCGCGACCAGCAAAAAGTCGCTCGCCACGTCCAGGTCCAGCGCCTCAATGCGCTCGGCCTCAGCAAGGTATTGCTCGGCCACCTCGCTGATCGAGATGGCGCCGATATCTACTTTTTGGCGGGTTACCAGCTGCAGCAGCAGGTCGAACGGTCCGCTGTAGACCTGCGTCGACACGCGATACGACATCTTCGACCTCCTTTGACGGCGCCTTCGCGGCGCGGTTTGGGTGCATGTTACGACCGTTTTGCACGGTCGACCTGTAAGTTTACCCTAGATGCCGGCGATTGCGAAGTTAAGCAGCCGCTCAGCCAGCGGATACACGGTAACGTCGAAATAGCGGCCGATCACGTCGATGCCGGTCCACATGGGCAGCAGGTACAGCACGATGATAAGGATCGGCATAGCGTATTGCTGCAGGCGGTAGTAGTTGGCGAGCGCCTTGCCTTTGAGGAAGGGCACGATGATCGACGAGCCGTCGAGCGGCGGGATCGGGATGAGGTTAAAGAACGCGAGCGACAGGTTGACCACGATAAAGGTGGCGCCGAAGTTCATGATTTGCGATGCCACGGCAAAGGACATGCTGGCGTAGAGGTTGCCGTATGCTGCATGCATGAGAGCGGCCGCAAGGCACGCGAGCGCGATGTTCGATACGGGGCCGGCCGCGCTCACCAGGACCTCGTCGCGCTTTGGGTGTTTGAGGTTGTTGAGGTAGACGGGCACGGGCTTGGCAAAGGCGAACACCGGGCCACCGGCGGCAAGCATGAGCAGCGGTAGGAGAATGGTGCCAAACGGGTCGATGTGGTTGAGCGGGTTGAGCGAGACGCGGCCGCGCGAGCGGGCCGTCTTGTCGCCGAGCGCCCAGGCAGCGGCGGCGTGCGCGCTCTCGTGGATGACGATACCAACGATGACGGCGACGGCGCTCGCGAGCAGGTTCATGAGGTAGCTGCTGGACATGGCGCTCCCCTAGCGGACGCGGCGCGAGGCGCGCGTGAGCAGGTAATCGGCCACAAACAGGATGACGGCAACGATGGCGTAATCCAGGCGGAACACGCCGCCAAAGGGCGACGTGATGACGCCGTAGCCGGCGATGGCGCTCGGCAGCGCGCGCGAGAGCTCGACGACAAAGCCGACAATCTGCAGCTTGGCGGTGAGGCCGCTAAAGCACAGCAGCACGGTCATCGCGCTCATAAAGATGCCGCAGATGCGACAGGCGATGGCGATGGTGCTCATCGCCACGGCGGCGGCCTTACGAGAGTTCACGCGCGGTCTCCTCTTCGATCTGGGTGGAAAGCTCCAGCCATTCGTCCTCGAGCTTGGGCAGCTCTTGCTTAAGGCCGTTATATTCCCCCAGCGCGGCGTTGAACTTATCCTGATCGGCATAAAGCTCTTCGCTTGCCATCAATTCCATAAGCTCGTCATAGCGGGCACGCTTTTTGTCGAGCTCCGCCTCGATCTTCTTAAGCTGGTTGCGCACGCCCTTGAGCTTTTTGTTGAGCGCGGCGCGGGCCTGGGCCTCGGCGCGCTTTTGCTCCTTGGTCTTTTTGCCCTCGGCCGGCTTAGGCGCCGCGGCGGGGGTATCGACATGGGCGGCGCTGGCTTTGGTGGACTTGGCCGCGGCAGGCACGCTCTCCCCTGCTGCCTCGGCGGCGGCGCGGG
>USCS01000052.1 GCA_900552875.1 uncultured Collinsella sp.
TCCAGGAAGGCGATCTGCTGGTGATGGCCGCCCCAACGTTCGAAGAGCGTGCCGAGGTTACGCTGCGCGAGGTCACCGTGACGCCCTACGGTCGCCTGGCCGGCCAGCGCCTGCGCGATGTGCCGCAAGGCAAGCATCCGTTTATTGTGGTGATGCTCAAGCGCGAAGGCCAAACGATCATCCCCGACGGCAACACCCTCATATACGCCGGCGACGAAGCCGTCATCGCCACGCTGGCGTCGTAGTGACCAGGAGGTGGCTAATTTGCGACGAAGAGATCAAGCGCCTAGAGAACCTTATGTCTTCGCTCGCTGATTTGGATTTGCCTGAGGAGTAAAGCGCCCCTCCCCCATGTAACCATCCTGTAAATCATAGCGGCGCACTCGGGTTTTGCTGTGATGCGGTCGCGCCTGACGCTGCACTGTGCTAAAGTATCCCGAACGTTCAAACGACTACGAGGGGAACCAGAAGATGGCACGTGTGCACAACTTCTCAGCTGGCCCGGCCGCACTGCCTACAAGCGTGCTCGCCGAGATCGCCGACGAGATGATGGACTACCGCGGTTGCGGCATGTCCGTGCTCGAGATGAGCCATCGATCTAGCATGTACCAGCAGATCATCGACGACGCCGAGGCAACCCTGCGCCGTCTGCTGAGCATCCCGGACAACTACCGTGTCCTGTTTTTACAGGGCGGCGCCACGCTGCAGTTTGCGGGCATCCCCATGAACCTCATGCGCCGCGGCCGCGCCGGCTACGTCGTGACCGGCAACTTTGCCAACAAGGCGTACAAAGAGGCCGCCAAGTACGGCGAGGCCGTGCTGCTCGCGAGCTCCGAGGACACCAACTTCGACCGCATCCCCGACATGGCCGACATCAACGCGCGCATTGCCGCCGAGGCCGCGGGCGACGGGCTCGACTACGTCTACATCTGCCAGAACAACACCATCTTTGGCACCATGTTCCACGAGCTGCCCGATTGCGGCGACGTGCCGCTGGTCGCCGATGTCTCGAGCTGTTTTCTGTCGCAGCCGCTCGACGTCGAGCGCTACGGCCTCATCTACGCCGGCGCGCAGAAAAACGCCGGCGCCGCGGGTGTGACCGTGGTCATTGTGCGCGACGACCTCATCGCCGACGGCCCCGCCTTTGCGCAGACGCCGCAGTATCTGGACCTTAAGACCCAGGCCGCCAAGGGCTCCATGCTCAACACGCCCAACACCTTTGGCATCTACGTGTGCGGCAAGGTATTCCGTTGGGTTGAGGAGACCGGCGGACTTGCCGCCATGGCCGAACGCAACTGGGCCAAGGCCAACCTGCTCTATGACCTGCTCGAGCACAGCGAGCTGTTCCATGGCACCGCGCAGGAGGACAGCCGCTCCATCGCCAACGTCACCTTCCGTACCGGCGACGCCGAGCTCGACGCGGCCTTTGTCGCAGGCGCGGCCGAGCACCAGATTCAAAACGTCAAGGGCCATCGTCTGGTAGGCGGCATGCGCGCTAGCGTCTACAACGCCGTAACCATGGAAGACGTGCAGGCACTGGCCACGTACATGAAGGACTTCGAAGCGCAGCATAGTTTGAGTCCGCGATCTAACTAGCCCGCAACGCGCGGGCCGACCAGCCAATTCAAACCACTCGTTTTAACAAACCCGCTAAGGAGTTTTTCATGCGCAAGATTAAGACCATCGACGACATTACCAAAGACGGCAAAGTCGAGTTTGGCGAGGGCTACGAATTTGTGAGCACCGCCGAAGAGGCCGACGCGATCCTGATGCGCTCGACCGACCTGCACGGCTACGAGCTGCCCGAGGGCATCCGCGCCATCGCCCGCTGCGGTGCCGGCGTCAACAACATCCCCGTCGAGGAGTACGCCAAGAAGGGCGTCGTCGTCTTTAACTCCCCCGGCGCCAACAGCAACGCCGTCAAGGAGCTCGTCCTGGGCATGCTGGTGCTTTCGAGCCGCGGCGTAGTGCAGTCGATGAACTGGGTGCGCGACAACGCCGACGACCCCGAGATCCAGGTCGATGCCGAGAAAGCCAAGAAGGCCTTTGTGGGCCGCGAGCTCAAGGGCAAGCGCATCGGCGTCATCGGCCTGGGCAACGTGGGCTCCAAGGTCGCCAACGCCTGCGTCGATCTGGGCATGGACGTCTACGGCTACGATCCGTTCATTTCCGTTGAGCACGCGTGGGTGCTGAGCCGCGAGGTGCAGCGCGTGGGCACGCTCGAGGATCTCTGCCGCGGCTGCGACTACCTCACCGTACACGTGCCCAGCAAGGCCGACACCATCGGCATGATCAGCACCGAGCAGATCAACCTGCTGGCCCCGGACGCCGTGCTGATCAACTACGCACGCGAGACCATCATTGACGAGGACGCCGTCGACGCCGCCCTGCGCGAGGGCAAGCTCAGCTGGTTTAGCTGCGACTTTGCCACGCCCAAGACCGTCAAGATGCCCAACACGTTTATCACCACGCACTCGGGCGCCGGCACCGGCGAGGCCGAGGCCAACTGCGCCGATATGGCCATCAGCGAGCTCAAGGATTACCTGGAGAACGGCAATATCGCGCACAGCGTCAACTATCCTGCCTGCAGCATGGGCAAGGCGCGCGCCGCAAGCCGCATCGCCTGCCTGCACGCCAACGTGCCCAACATGATCGGCCAGATCACGGCAATCCTGGCCAAAGACAACGCCAACGTGCAGCGTATGACCAACGAGTCCGCCGGCGAGAACGCCTACACCATGTTCGACACCGATGAGCACCTGGACAGCAGCACCATCGAGGCGCTCAAGCAGATTCCGTCGATGTATCGCGTGCGCGTGATCAAGTAGCGTCGGCGCCAAGCCTGCCAGACAGGCCATGAAGCCCATTCGGCCCCCGTTTTCACGAAACGGGGGCCGATTTCGTTGCTCCGGACGACTTTAGAAATGATACCCAGAACAAGTTTTTTCGGATAATCGACAGTAAGACCCAAATCACCAAGCGCACCCCTTTTGATAAACAACTTTATCAGGGACTTTAGTGGGTAATAATCGATTTCTATATGCCGAATGTAAGTTGACTGTCCATTTTCCGAAACAACTTATTCTAAATAGCATTTTTAATGCCCTTCCAAGGCGAAACTGAAGCCTTTTTGCGACCAGAACTCTAGCTCGCGCTACCGTTTACCCACCGCGCGACTACATTCCCGCCCAATCGATAAAAATCTCTTCACGAAGCCGCCGTTCGAGCTCCTGCTGCCGAGGCGTCTTGTCTTTCAGTGGCGCATCGAGATAGGACATAATGAGCTCCATCACCACGCGGAAGGCATCAGAGTCGGCCAGCTGGCCATAGGTCATCAGAACGACGGGATATCCCATCGCTTGCAGCGCCGTCGTTCGATCGGAGTCCGAGATCTTGGATTCAATGGATCCATGAATGGCTTTACCTTGGCATTCAACCAGGCACTCTCGGCTGCCGTCCTTATTTGCCAGCAGGATATCGGCATAGCGCCTATCAAGCCCCGAAATCAGACGGGCACTGCGCGTCATACGAATCTCAACGTTATTGGTAAGGCGCAGCCCTTCGCCGCCGCGCAACCTCGTAAGGCCAAACAGCATCGAAGCCTGGACCTCAAGCGGCGATGCCGCCACCCCCGTAATGCATTTCGCGGCACGTGTGAACGATTTAGCACCGCGGAGCCCCGGGATCTTATCGACGTACTCTGTAAGTTCAGAGAACTCGATCAAGGGCGGTCGTTTCCACAGGTCCGTTGGATTCCCCGAGACATCCTTTACATTTTCCCAACCCAACCGTGCGTCACCCCACCGGTCCCCATATGCCTGCACAAGTGCCGACTTTACCTGAGGCGCAATCTTGCACACGGCAAAGGTGCCGCACATCTCATACATGCACATGATCAGACGCTCGTTTGAGACCGAGAAAGCCAGGGTCAGCAGGGTAAAGAGCGGGGACGCGACATCGAGGCCAAACTCTGTCTGCCGCACGGAGCCAAACGGCCTCTCCCCGTTCCAAACATGCCTGACAATGCGATCGCCCTTACGCCCGCAGCCGCCCTGCGACAACACGTGTAACGGGGTGCCCAGGAAATGCTTGACGAGGGGATGCTCACAAAGATGCTCCCTGCGCGGATCGTCCGCAGAATCGGGCAGGTCCGGCATTATCGCCAAGACCTGTGGAGGTATCCGGTGATACCGAAAGGCAGATATGTCGCACAGCATGTCGTCCATGAAGGGTACGTACCCACCGCGTCGTTTGTAAACCCGCCTGGACGGCAAACGCGCTGGCTCGGCCTGCGAACGGTAAATACCGCTGCGCGCACGCCGCAGATCTCTCAGGAGGCTTACAATCGGTTTGGAAAGCAGACTGATTGTGAGGTTGCATATGGTTGATGAGGACTTTGCCTGGCGGCTTGCGCAGGAGCTCGTGCGGATCGACAGCTCAGACCCGGGCGCGTATGAGGATGAAATTGAGCGGTATATCAAAGCGCTGGTTGAGGCTCAGCTGGAGCGGTTGAGTCGTCCGGTACTCCATGCCGTGCAGATCGAGGAACTCGAGGTGCTGCCCGGGCGCCGCAACCTTAAAGTCGCCGTGCCGGGCCAAAGCGACGAGCCGCGGCTGGTCTATATCTGCCACATGGATACCGTCACCTTGGGTGATGGCTGGGACGCAAACACGCCGCCGCTCGGGGCGGTTGTACGCAACGACAAACTCTATGGCCGGGGCGCCTGCGACATGAAGGGTGGCCTGGCCTGCGCCATTGCCGCACTGGTCCATACGCTCGAGCGCGTGGCGGCGGATGGCGCGCTGCCACGCCGCGGCTTTTCGCTCATCTGCTCGGTCGACGAGGAAGACTTCATTCGCGGCTCAGAGGCCGCGATCGATGCTGGCTGGGTCGGCTCGCGTGAATGGGTGCTGGACACCGAACCCACCGACGGACAGATCCAGGTGGCGCACAAGGGGCGCACGTGGTTCGAGATTGAAATGGCTGGCGTAAAGGCGCATGCGAGCCAGCCGTGGAAGGGCGCGGATGCCGTCGCCGCCATGGCCGAGGTCGTGTGTTCGCTCCGTCGCGCGTTTGTGGCGCTGCCCGTGCACGATGAGCTGGGATCTTCGACCATCACGTTTGGACAGATCGAAGGTGGCTACCGTCCCTATGTCGTACCCGACCGCGCCAAAGTCTGGGTCGACATGCGCCTGACCCCGCCGACCGATACGGCCGCCGCGACGCGCATGGTAGAGCAGGCCATCGCCGTCGCCGAAGCCGCCGTTCCCGGTTGCCATGGCAGCTACACCGTGACGGGCGACCGCCCCGCCATCGAGCGCGACCCAAACTCCCCCCTTCTAGCAGCGCTCAAGCGTGCCGCCGATGACGTGACGGACGCGGACACGACCGTCGGCTTCTTTACCGGCTACACCGACACCGCCGTCATTGCCGGCAAGACAGGTAATCGCAATTGCATGAGCTACGGTCCCGGGTCGCTCGCGCTCGCGCACAAGCCCAACGAATATGTGCCCCACGCCGATATCGTTCGTTGTCAGCAGGTGCTAATCGCGCTCGCCGATAACGTGCTCTGGGACGCGAGCGGCCAAGTTGGGGCATAATAAGCCGCGAACAAACCGACTCGTGCGTTAGGACCGCCCATGAAAGCACTTCCGTTTCCCTGCATCCGCCCGGCTCAGGACCGTGTGCTCGAGGCGCTGCCTGCAATGGGCAGTATCCTGAGCGGCAACGATGCTCTGCGCGGAGCCCTTGCCGATGGCCTGATGCTCAAGGACCCGGGTGCGGCGTATTACGTGTACGAATGCTCGGGCGAGCCGGAACGCGTGACGGGTGTCGTGGCGATTTGCCCGACGAGTGTACTTGCGGGCGACAAGAGCGATGCCAGCGCTGACGTGGCCGCCGCTGCGCGCGCGATCGCCGAGCTCAAAGTGCAGCCGCGCCCCGTGTCGCTCGCCTACGAGGCCTCGCCCGTCATGGATATCATCCTGGGCGCCGCCAAAGAGGGCGCGTCGCTCTACGCCGTTACCGACCCCGCGGGCATTACACACCGCGCGTGGGAGGTCAAGCGCGAGGACGCCGTCGGGGCCATCCGCGCTATGCTCGACCAAGCACCGGAGCCAGCACTGGTCGACGACCCTACCTACGCTGCCGCGCTGGTCGGGGCATCACAGCTCCTGACCGACGATGCCCGTGCCGCCGGCACCTACACGGGCAAAGAGCCGTTCAACTTTGCCGTAGCTGTACTCTTCCCCGCCGCGCAGGTCAGCGGCGGCGTGCCGCAGGTTCCGACGGGTCTGCTCACGCACCAGGTCGCGCGGTTCTAGCAAGACCAGACCGTCCAGCACAAAAATCGGCAGCCCAACAAACAGGGGGCGGAGATGCAGCAGGTACATGCATCTCCGCCCCTTTTGCGTCGAGAAGTTGTGCCAGCGACCCGTGCCGCCACGCTCGCGTTATCCCCGTTGCGGGCCTGCTGCCGCCACAAGTGGTTCAAGCCCCAGCTCGCGCGCGTAATCCTCCTGCGTAAAGACTTCGACCAACTCAAACGTGTCGGATTCGTCGTCAAACGCAAAGTGCAGCACCGAGCAGTTGCCCGGCACGCGATCGCGCTCGTCGGCCGCCGCACCCTTCACGTGATCCATAAACTCCTTGATAGCCGAGCCATGGCTTACCGCGAGCACACACGTATGGTCCGGACGTTGCATGAGTTCGGTCAGCGTCGCCGCCATGCGCTCGCGCACCTGCATCTGGCCCTCGCCGCCAAACTGACGATAGAAATCTCGCCACGGGCGCTCGGGCATAAGCATCACGCGCTCGGCCTCAAAGTCGCCAAAGAACCACTCACGCAGACCGTCCAGGCGCTCGTACGCCAAGCCCGGCCACAGGTTGGCGATAGTCTGCTCGGTGCGATGAAGTGTGGAGGTGTAGGCATGATCGGGTTCAATGCCACGCGCACGTAAGAACATGCCGGCACGCGCCGCCTGGTCGCATCCCAGCTGCGTGAGCGGCGAGTCACTCCAACCCTGAATAATGCGCTTAAGGTTGAATATTGTCTGCCCATGACGAACCAGATACAGGTCTTTATTCATAGGGGTCCTTTCGTTCGTTACCAATCAAGGAGCGAAAACGCACCGTCGCAATAGCCAAAATGAAGCACGGCACCGTTGTCGGGTAGCTCCCCCTCGCCAGTCACATACTCAAGAAACTCCTGGCAGGCTGAGCCGTGGGAAATCGCCAGTACGCAGTCGTGCTGCGGCCTGGCCATGATGCGGGACAGCGCCGCGACCATGCGCGACTGAAGCTCACTTTCCGACTCGCCACCAAAGGCCACCGGATAATCGCCCCAGGGCTGCGGCGGCATCTCGCGATTTGATGTGCCCTCCAGCGAGCCAAAATGCCACTCACGCAGGTCATCGACCAGCTCTATGGAACGGCCCTCGCCAACGATAAGCTCGGCCGTATGCCGCGCCCGGCCCAACGGCGAGGAATACACATGATCAAAGGCCACGCCACGCGCCGCAAACGCCGTACGCGCCGTCAGCGCCTGCTCGCGCCCGCGCGCCGTAAGCGGCGAATCGTGCCAGCCCTGCAAAATGCTCTGCACATTGAGCTCAGTCTGCCCATGCCGCACCAAATACAAATCTGCCACACGCCCTCCTCTCGCACCACCGCAAAGGGGACAGGTACCTTTGTGGTGGTTTACCGCCGGATCACACCGCGGTGACGCTCAACTACAGCAGTACGTCGGCGAGCGAACGCTTGGGTACGTGGTGCACCTGTGCCTCGTCGCGCCAATAATTGATGGAGCCATCGGGGTTGGAATCGATCGCATCGATCACCTGCGTTTCGGCCGGAACGCCAAACGCCATGATCAGCTTGAGCTCATACTTGTCGTTATCGAGCCCCATGGCATCGATCGCGTGGGGCGTAAAGGCCTTGAACATGCAGGCAGCCACCTCGGGCGTGGCGCTGCGGGCGGCGAGCATCATCGTCTGCGCGGCAATACCCGTGTCGACCTCGGTAATGGGAGCGGCGGGCTTGCCCGGAACGGCGCGCTCGGCCAGAATCGCGATGTAGCCGGTCGGGCGCTCGCCCTCGGCAGGACCCGGCCAATCCTTGAGCGCACCGGCCCATGCAAGCTCGTCAAACACGCGAGCGCAGTCCTCGGAACCGCTCACCACATGAAAACAAAGACGCTGAGCATTGGCACCACACGGAGCCAGGTGCGCCAGTTCCGCCAGCTCGAGCAAAAACTCGCGCGGCACGCGCATGGACTCGTCAAAGCGGCGGCACGTGCGGGCGCGGCGGACCAGCGCGTCAAACGTGTCCAGGCCGAGCTTTTCGCAACCTTGCTTTGCCATCGACTCCGCGCTCGACGGCGCCGCGGGAACTGTTTCGTTCATAGGGACCCCCAATTTCGGGCAATTGTTCTTAGGAAAATCTAACCTAAAACGTAGGCAATAACGAACAGGGCTGCAATGTTCTACACCTGTTGAATAGAAAATCGCGACGTGGGGAACAACGGAAACAATTCGGGACCTTTGGGTTACGTTTCGCCCTCCCCGACCCATAACGCCAGCGCCTTTAGGCGATACTGGTTGTAACGATCAAGGCTTACGCCGCACGGAAAGGAGACATTATGGGCATCTTTAAGAACGATGACCAAAAATCGAGCCAGTTTGGATTTGACGAGAAAAGCATGGCGGGCAAAGCCGTCAAGGCCGTACGCTGGATTTACGCCATCACGGGCGTCTTGGCGCTCGTCGCCGGCATCGCACTGCTGCTTGCGCCCGCCAAGTCCCTCGTCTTCCTAACGACCGTCTTGGGCTTCTACTTTGTGATCACGGCCGCGATCAGGCTGTTTACCGCTGTTTTCGAGCCACTGCTGCCCACCGGCTGGCGCGTGACGAGCATCATCTCCAACCTACTCATTATCTTGGGCGGCGTCATAATCCTGCGCAACCAGGCCTTCTCGACCGCGACGCTCACCACGATGGTGGTTATCGTGGCCGGCTTTGGCTGGATCGTCGAAGGTGTCATGTCCATTCTGGAGTCCGAGCTTTCGTCCAACCGTGCCCTCGCCATCCTGAGCGGCGCGCTCTCCATCATCGCCGGCATGTTCGTGTTTATCTATCCGCTGTGGTCGGCCAAGATGCTCGTCATCTTTAGCGGCGCCGCACTGCTGGTGTTTGGCGTAACGCTGATTGTTCGCGCTATTCAATTTGGCAAACTGGTGCACTAGATGCCGCGAACGCTCTTTATTGATGCAGACGCCTGCCCGGTCACGCGCGAGTCGATTGACTGCGCGCGGCGGGCGGG
>USCS01000053.1 GCA_900552875.1 uncultured Collinsella sp.
GGCTAATCTCGACCGCAAAGATGGCAGAGCCGATGGCGATGGGCAGCGCGATAAGCGTGGAGAGCACCATGACCGCAAACGAGGTGACGATCAGGGGCAGGGCGCCGGTATAGGGCAGGCCGTTTTCGGCTGTGTTGGCCAGGTCCCACTTGGTGCCGGTGAAAAACTCGACGACCGAGACGCCGTCCTTGACAAAAGCCGAGAGGCCCTTTTGGGCGACCATAAAGATGAGCGCGGCAACGACAAGCGTCACGAGCGCTACGCACGCGCCCGTGACGCCCAGGCCCACGTTCTCAAGGTCGCGCTTTGGCAGCTGTTTTGCCATTGCAAACCTTTCCGGGGCGATTACTTATTTAGCGGAGACCTTGCCGCTGGCGTCCTTGACGACCTTCATGGCAGAGACGGGGATGAAGCCCTGCTCCTCGACGAGCTTGCCCTGGACGTCGTCGGAAAGCATGAACTCCAGGAAGGCCTTGGTGGCCTCGTCGGCGTCCTTGGAGCAGTACATGTGCTCGGTAGCCCAGATCTTGAAGGAGTCGTCGGTGACGTTTGCGCTCTTGGGCTCCACGCCCTCGACCTTGATGGCGTTGAACTTGGAGTCATCGAAGTGCGAGAAGTCGAGGTAGGAGATGGCGTTGTCGGTACTGCCCATCTGAGTCTGGACATCGCCGGACTTGTCGAGCTCGGCGTCGCCCTTAAAGTCGACGGCCTCGTCGCCAAAAACGGCGGCCTCGAAGGTGGCACGGGTGCCGGAGCCAGCCTTGCGGTTGAGAACGACGATCTTGACGTCGTCGCCGCCGACCTCCTTCCAGTTGGTGATCTGGCCAGAGAAGATGCCCTTGAGCTGCTCGAGGGACAGATCGTCGACCGTCACGTTCTTGGAAACGACGGGGCCCATGCCCACGACGGCGACCTCGTGGTCGACGAGGTTCTTGACCTGGTCGGCCTCGAGCTTGGTCTCGGCGAAGACGTCGGAGTTACCGATGGTGACGGTGCCGGCGGCGACAGCGGTCAGGCCCTTGCCCGAACCGTTACCCGAGCCGGAGACGGAGACATCGGGGTTGGCGTCCATGAACTTCTCGGCAGCGGCCTCGACGAGAGCCTGGAACGAAGAGGCACCGTCGTAGGTCACCTCGCCGGAGACGGACTCGGCAGCAGCGGCGCTACCCTTGTCGGCGGCATCGGATGCGCCGGAGCCGCCGCACCCAACGAGACCGAGACCGACGATGCTGGCAAGACCACCAGCGAGGCCGAGGAACTGACGACGAGAATAAGCCTGATCGAGCATGATCTTCCTTTCATACATGCGATTCGCGGGCACCCTGCCCGCTTTGCTGTTTGGAAAGATACGGCCTCGATCGGGCAGTGCCCGCGCCAACTGCGGTTTTTTACGGGCATCTGATAGACCCTTACCGCAAGCGCAGCACGGCCTTTACAAACGAATAACAATCCAGCGCCGAACATGGCGCACCTTTTACACCAAAGGAACGTCCCCAATGACTACCCCACCGCAACAGAAAAAGCCCGGGCAAAAGCACCGGGCTCGTAATGCAAGTTTGTATCCAAGCAGGATATAGGGGTTTCCCAGGTGCCCGAGATTACCCCGAAAGAGGAGCGCCGCGTATTTTGGTACGCAAGCGACGGTTTGAGGGGCAAGGTCGAGTGCCTGGGGAAGCCCTACAGTTCAAGTTCGTTGAGGCGCAGGATCGCCACGATATAAATCTTGAGCGCCTGCTTGAGCTGTTCCTCGTTGGCGCACTCGTTGGGACCGTGCATCTGGCCGCCCCACTCGGGCAGCTCCAGGCCGGTCTCTTCGGGGCCAAACGAGACGGCGCGGGCAAAGTTGCGCGCATAGGTGCCACCGCCCATGGCAAAGGGCTCAGCATGCTTGCCCGTAAACTCGTTATAGGTATCAATAAGCGCCTTCACGGCCGGATCGTCGGCAGACACCGAGAACGGCACCTTAGCGCGACCCAGCTGGCACGTCACGCCAAAACGGCCCACGAGCGGGTCGAGCTGCTCGCGGATGGTATCGGCACTGGTGCTATCGGGGAAGCGGACGTCGATGACCTGCTCAATATGGCCATCCGCCACGCGGATGACGCCAGCGTTGCAGGTAAGCGGGCCAAACGCCGGACTCGTCGCATCGATACCCAGGCCGCGGCCATAGGCATCCGCATGCACAAAGGCCAGGAACTTGACGAACTCGTGCTCGGCAGGCGTCAGCAGGCGCTCGTCGCGTGCACCAAACGCGTCCTCGGCCTCGCGCAGATACGCCACGATCAGGCCGACGGCGTTAATCGTTCCCTCGAGCATCGAGGCATGACCGCCAATGCCATGGGCAAAAATCTGCGCGTGCCCGTTATCGAGCGCCGTGATCTCCAGGCGGTCGGCGTTCTCAACGGGCGCCGGCAGCTCATCGGCGGCAATCGCGAGCTCGCAGATGGACTGCGACGGAATGGCGTTGCTCGCCTCGGCACCGCTCCAGGACACAATGCGCCCGCCGTCGATCTTGGGGCTCACAAACGTCGCCCCAAACTGGCCCTTCTCAGCATTGCAGACCGGGAACTCGGCATCGGGCGTAAACAAAAAGTCGGGGTCTGCGTGGTCCTCCAGATAATGGTGAACGTCGGACATGCCCACTTCCTCATCGCAGCCCAGCAGCGCGCGAAAGGTATAGCGCGGCACAATGCCGTGCTTGAGCAGGTAGGCACCGGCGTAGAGCAACAACACCGCCGGACCCTTGTCATCAATCACGCCACGGCCGAGCAGCCATCCCTCGCGACGCTCCATCGCAAACGGGTCGGTGTTCCAGCCGGGGCCGGCGGGCACCACGTCCACGTGGCAGATGGTCGCGAGCTGCTTGTCGCCGCGACCCGGGATATCGGCAATGCCCACATAGCCCTCGTCGTCGCTCGTCTGGTAGCCGAGCTTTTGCGCAATGCCGAGCGCGCAATCGAGCGCATCACGAACCGGGCGGCCAAACGGCGCGCTAGGCTCCGCATCGGCAGCAACGGCTACGGACGGATAACTCACCAGCTGCTCGATATCGGCGACGACATCCTCCCAGACCTCGTCGACATACTCAGCGACGCTCTGCTCCACCTGATTCATGGACTGCCTCCTTACCAATGAGCGACGGGTACGCCCGCCCCTCACATCAAGTACTTATATAGCGAAAAGTTTAGCAAGCTCGGCCACCGAGTGCACCACTGCATCGGCACCCGCCGCCTCGTGCTCGCCCGGCGCCGCCGCGCCCGAATAGATACCGATGCACGGTACGCCCATTGCGTGCGCGCCCTCCACATCGTTGAAGCGATCGCCGATCATCACGGCATCGCACGCCGTCATACCGAGCTCTGCCAGGGCATCGCGGACCGAATCGGCCTTGGTCTCGCGCCCCTGCAGCGGATTCATGCCAGCCACCGCCTCAAACTGAGAAAGACCCAGCTCATGCACCATGTCGATACACTTCGCCTCCATGCGCGACGTCGCCACGGCCAAGCGCTTGCCCTGGGCGACCAACCCATCCAGCAGCTCGGGGATCCCGTCGAACACGGGATACTCCTCCGGTCCCAGCTCGTCAAAAAAGGCGCGGTACTCGTCGGCCACCACAAGCGAATCCTCGCGGGAGAAGCCATAAAAGTCGTGAAAACTCTTCCACAGGGGCGGCCCGATCATGCGACGCAGGTCACCCATCTGCGCCTCCGAAAACCCGCGTGCAGCCAGCGTCTTGCGCGTCGAGGTCATCACCGCCCGACCCGTATCGGCCACCGTGCCATCAAAATCAAACAGCACGACCGGCCGCTTGCATATCTCCAGCGCCTCCATCGGCATCCCTCTTCCCCAGTTGACGATTTCCACACCGACACTTCAAACTGTTGACTATTCAACAATTTAACCTAGCAATGTAGAGCAACTCCACTATACTTGTCGCACTTTGCTCTCAGAAGGCCGCGCCGTCGCGCCCCAACGAAAGGTGCAATTATGTCTTTTGCCATCATAACCGACTCCACGTCGGACATCTCCCCCGCCCGCGCCCAAGAGCTCGGCATTTACGTGATTCCGCTGCATGTGATTATCGAGGGCGAGGACCTGCTCGACCAGGTGCAGATTACCGCCCAAGAGTACGTCGCCCGCATGGCCGGCTCCGAGCAGCTGCCGCACACCTCGCAGCCGAGTGCCGGCGAGTTCAAGGAACTCTTTGACCGCGTGCGCGCCGACGGTCACGATAGCGCCATCTTTATCTCGCTGTGCAGCGAGTGGTCCGCCTGCTATGCCAACGCCAGCCTGACGGCCGAAACGCACGAGCTCGACGTGCGCTGCATCGACTCGAGCACCGGCTCGGGCGCCGAGGGCCTGCTGGTGGAGTACGCGCTGGCCATGCGCGAGGACGGCCGCAGCCTGGACGAGACCGAGGCGCAGATCCGCGCGACGCTGCCCGACGCCCACCTGCTGCTGATTCCCCGCACGCTCGAGAACCTCGTTAAGAACGGCCGCGCGCCCAAGCTCGCCGGCCAGCTCACGCAGATGCTCAACATTCGCCTGGCCGTTTCGCCGGAGTGGCAGTCGGGCGAGATCAAGGCCATCAAGAAGGGCCGCGGAGCCAAGCGCATCGTTGCGAACACCATGGCTAACTGCCTCGAGTTTTTGACCGAGCACCCGGGCTCAAGCGTTCGCGTGCTCGCGACCGGTGCTGCCGAGGAGCAGGAACTTGTCAACGAGGCGCTCGCGGGCCAGGACTACGTAGACGCCGGCACCGGCCCCATCGGCTGCACCATCGCCACCCACGTAGGCGTCGACGCCATCGCCATCAGCTACTGCCCCCGCTACCAGCCAACTCACTAGGGACGCCCACATCAGTTGCGGTGGAATAGGGACTGTATTTGGCGTATGGCCACAAATCAATCCCTATTTCACCGCAACTTCTTTTGCTGAGCCATCCATATACAAGATATGCAGACGATCGGCGCATTCCCAGCTGTTTGGGGGAGCTTCGACTAGCCCCTAGCGGTACCCGGTGGGCAAAAAATGGCAAATATGAGTACTGTCATAAATTTAGTAACAGCAAAATTTCGCTGAATTGCCCGCTCCCACCGATTTCAAGCTCCATAAAGCCCCGAATTGTCGTGTTTAGGGGGGGTGAATATACTAAAACTCAGTCAATTGGTCTTAGATACTTCTCAAATGATATGAGACTAACCGAGCAACAGTACTCATATTTGCCATTTTTGCCCACCGGGTCTGAATGTCCGCTCTTTACGCCTCCGGCTACCCATATGACCGCAAACCCTGATTATCAAGGGCCGTCGCGCGCCTTGGTATCGACCGAAAGCCGCTCGCAGAATAATCCCTTGCCATTAGCAAACTTGAATCGAAATTACATATCCCAAAAAGCCGTAATGCCGTACCCTCGTCTCAACAACTCCAATACAAGGACGGCATTCAAATGGGCAACGCCATGCATCAATACGCCCTCTTTGGGACCGCACAATTTAAATACGATCAGACGATCACACATATATCGGACCAACACCGACAAATCGTCATTTGCAACAACGGTTCAGACGTACGCTACGCAACGCTAGAAGAGTGGGAAGAAGCTGGCGCTTTGTTCGATGAACGAGCGCAAATCGAGGGCATCGTCACCAGCGCGAGCCCAGCACGCGATAAACTCGAGCTCTTTCGCAGTCTCTTTACCGGGCGCAAAGATGTTTACGCTCATGGATATCGCAGAAAGGACGGGGGCATTGGCTATACGCCTGCTTGTGCTAATGAGTGGGAGCCAGGAATTTGCCCCAAAGCAGCCCATCAAAGAGTTAAATGTGTAGAATGCAGCAATCGCGTCTTCCCGGAATTAAGCGATGCCGCAATCATTGCTCACTTTAAAGGCAACGATGACCGGTTCCGCGATGTCCTCGGGCAATATGTTCTCGATAGGAACTGCAACACGAAAGTTCTCGTCATCGATTTTGACAAAGCGGACTGGAAAGAGGCAACAAATGCCGTACGGCTTGTTGCAATGCGACGGGGCATTAACGCCGCCGTTGAGCGCTCAAGGTCCGGCAACGGCGCCCACATCTGGTTTTTCTTCCTCGAGCCAATCAGCGCAAAGGCTGCCCGAGAGTTTGGAAGTTGCCTCATAACCGAAGCTGCGGCGCATAATAAGACAATCACGTTCGAGGCCTTTGATCGAATGCTACCCGCTCAGGCCACTATTCCCGATGGAGGCTTCGGAAACCTCATCGCACTCCCCTTTCAAGGCAAGGCGCAACGTGAAGGAAATAGTGTATTTGTAGACGAACAATTCAAGCCCTTTCCCGACCAATGGCTCTATCTATCACAAGTCCAGCTGATTCCGCGCTCGACGGTGCAAGATCTGATTGAGGCCCCTGGAAACAACCCACACGGACCAGCAACAACTACGGTGGCAAACAAGGGCAAACGGTATGCCCAAAGACCACGAAAGCGACTACCACTCACATCGCGGGACTTTCCCTCATCGCTGCCCGTTATTCAAGCCGATATGCTGTACATTCCCGAGAAGTCTCTGAGTCCAGCAGCTCAAATGGAAATCCGCGGACTTGCGACATTTGCCAATCCGGCATTCTATCGCGCGCAGTCCATGCATCAATCAGTATTCGGCAAACCGCGACTCATAGACCTTAGCGAACTGAGAGATGGTCATGTTGCAATTCCCCGGGGCTGCAAAACTCAACTTGAGCAGCTAGTTCAAGAGACCGGCGTTACCGCCCACTATTCAGACGAGCGCAAATCGGGTAATCCGATTGTTATGGCATTTAAAGGAGTCCTTCGCCCTGAGCAGCAAATCGCCGCTGATCAGATGCTCATATACGAAGACGGAATCATGTCCGCACCGACAGGCTTCGGTAAAACAGTCGTCGGAGCTTATCTTATTGCATCCATTGGTCTTCCAACGCTCGTCATCGTTCCCAAAACCGCACTCATAACCCAATGGAAATCCCAGCTCGAGCGATTTATCGACATTACGGACAACAGGGAGCCCGTCCGAACCCCAAAAGGACGAATCAGCAAAAGGCAGCCTCCGGTCATCGGACAAATAGGAGGAGGCAAAATGGCCGTAAGCGGCCTCGTCGACATCGCTTCGTTCCAGTCGTTATCTGGCAAAGACCGCCAAACCGGAGAGCCGATAGTTAAGGGCCTTGTTCGTAATTACGGCCTCATTATCTGCGACGAATGCCACCATGCCGCCGCACCACAGCTCGAGCTTATTCTCAAGTCCGCCCCGGCCAAATACGTATACGGCCTTTCTGCGACGCCAGAACGATCCGACGGCCTTACGCGGGCGCTCTCCATGCTCTGCGGCCCGCTCCGTTATGTTATCGATCCAAAAGCGCAAGCGATTCAGCAGGGCATCCAGCGCATCGTACGGCCTCGTTTTACTGGAATTCGACTACCCGCCTACGAGCCAGGTGCAAACTTCAATCAGATTCTCGACCTGCTGTGCACGCATGCAGCTAGAAACGAATTGATTGTCAACGACGCTATTGAAGCTGCGTCAAACGGCCGGCATCCGCTCGTGCTGACTAAAAGGAAAAAGCATGCCGAGGAGCTGTTCGGGATGCTCAAAAACCAAGGACACGAACCCGTTCTCCTGACCGGGGAAATCGACGCCAAAGAAAGAAAAACGATACTGAGCAGTCTTCCCCGCTTCGAGCATGAACATCGAATCATCGTCGCCACCGAAAGCCTTTTGGGCGAGGGCTTCGATCTGTCCTACCTTGACACTCTACTCATTGCCACGCCGATATCGTGGGACGGCAGCATCACACAGCAGGCGGGCAGGCTCCATAGAAGCCACGAGGGCAAGCGACGGGTTGAGATATTCGACTACGTTGATTTATCTATACCCATGCTCGCCCGCATGTACCAGAAGAGACTCAAGACCTACGCCAAGCTCGGGTACGAAGTCTACGTGACCGGAGGCAGCGAGCAGTCCGATCAAAACATTCTCATAGAACCGGCTAATGCCGTAGAGACTCTGGTTGAAGACATCGTTGGCGCCGCCAAGAGTATCTTCATTGCCGCGCCCTACGCATCCGCCGCCTGCCTCGCAAAGCTCGGCGACGCAATCAAAGGTGCCACTGCCCGAGGGATTGCTCTTGAGTTTTTCATTGCCTCGACTCCGCGCGAAGATGCAAGCGAGACTTTGGCAGAAATGAACGTCGAGCATGCCATTAGAGCAGAAGGACGTTTGTGTGCAGCGATAATTGACGAAGAAACTATCTGGTACGGAACGATCCCGCTACTAGCTTTCCCCAAGAAAGAAGACTGCAGCATCAGGTTCAAAAACAGCGAGATCGCAGCGGAGCTCTTAGACGAAATCAACCACAAGGGAAAGCCAGATGCCACGTCAACAGGCAGGACATCCCCACCATTTGCGGTGGAATAGGGACTGTTTTTTGGCGTATCAGCCGCCAATCAATCCCTATTCCACCGCAAGTTAAAAGCGAGTGGCTAGCTCAGTGGGCCCTGGAACAGTTCCTCATGCGAGCCCATTCTGACCAGTCGGATCACAGGATTAGTCTTATGGGGAAGATAAAGAACGACCACATCGACCAAGCCATCGGATAGGTGGAAATCAATGTGGCCGTTGTAGTTTCCGCCCGGGTTTGAGAGCTCGTGGGCGCCGTACTCCGCTGGAAGCGACCCATGGGCCACAAGCTCTGCAACCGCCGCTTTAAACTCGCTCTTTAGCTGCGGATGGATGCGCATCGTCCGTTTGTAATCCACCTTAAACTGAGCCTCGACTTTAATCTCAAACATCGCTAGTCCTCATCGAGGAACGATATAAGCTCACCAGCGTTATTGAATGACGGGCTGTCGTCCGGCAAAATCCCCAACTCATGAGCCTCGGCGATCACCATGGCGCGTCTCGTCGCCTCGTTGGGCACCTCCGCCCTTCCTACAATCTCAAAAGGAATCTTTCGCTGATTTACCAGCTGCCGAACGGCAAGATTGAGATAGGAATTGAGGCTGAGGCCGACCGAATCCAAGAACTCAGTCGCCTGCTCCTTGAGCCCCTCTTCGATTCGAACCGTCGTAGGCTTAACTGTTGCTGTAGACATTTGCGACCTCCTCGCTCTCGTCTTTTACACCAGTATACCCAATATGCATGGCAATCTGATGTTAAATAACATCAGATTGCCATGCATATTCATGTCGCGTGGGCACGATTGATCTACATCAGCCCGCTCAGGGCGATGTCGACGGCCTCGTTGAGGTCGTCGGTAATG
>USCS01000054.1 GCA_900552875.1 uncultured Collinsella sp.
CCCGCCAGCCCAACCCCTCAAACGACAGAAACCCCGGCAGCTCTTCGCAACTGCCGGGGTTTCCGCGGAAAAGGGGGACATGATCCTCAAGCGAACGGCAAAGGGGCAAACCGTTTTCGCTCAACTGCTTTATGCCCCTTGCTCGCGGACTCAATCAGTGCGCATGCGGCAACACAAAGCCGCTACACCTGTGACGGAGCTATGAAGTGGTATCTATTGCCGGAGCGGGCTATGCCAAGGAGTGTCCCAGATTGCCGGCAGATAAGGAACGTCCCCAGGTGCCGGCCGCGGGCGTGACTTTCGTCCCGTTTGATACTCCGCTGGCCTAGATGTTCGTCATGTGCGCCCGTAAACGTGGGACAATGGCGTTGCTGGTATCACAGACAAAGGATGTGCCTATGAACGCCCCCGTTGCCAAAACCTGTCGGCAGCGCCGCCTGTTTGCGCGATTCGCTTCCGTCTGCGCGCTCGTTGCGCTTGCGTTGTTGCTGCTGCCTGCCGCCGCGCACGCCGACGGCTACTCCATGACCCAAACCTACATCAGTGCCACGGTCGAGGCCGATGGATCGCTGACCGTTGTCGAGGGACGCCAGTTTGATTTCGACGACGACATCAACGGCGTGTTTTGGGAGATCAATACGGGCACCAACCAGCAGGGCGGCACGGCGGACGTTGACGTGCTGAGTGTCGAGGAAGAGGACACCGCGTTTAACAAAGTCGATAGCGCGAACAAGGGCGATTCTGGCGTCTACACGGTCGAGCAGGCCGGTGACGGCGTAAGGATTAAGGTGTTCAGCCCCCACGAGAGCGGCGACAGCGCGATCTATTACGTGAGCTACACCATGACCGGTGCGGTTATGAACTGGGCCGATACCGCCGAGCTCTACTGGAAGTTCGTGGGCGACGGCTGGTCTGCGGATTCCGACGATGTCGAGATGGAAGTGCGCTTCGCAAATGCCGCTGCCGGGACGGCGGCCGTCAAAGGCGATAACTTCCGCGCATGGGGCCACGGTCCGCTGGCGGGCGACGTGTCGCTCGATGAGGACGAGCCCATGGTCACCTATACCATTCCCTGCGTGCATCAGGGCGAATTCGCCGAGGCACGCATCGCCTTCCCTAGCGACTGGGTGCCGCAGCTTACCGCTTCGGGCGAAGAGCGCATGTCAACGATCATGAGCGAAGAGAAGGAATGGGCCGACGAGGCTAACGCCCGCCGCGCTCACGCTCGCATGATTGCCAATTCACTTGCCGTGCTAAGTGTTGTTGCGGCGGTGGCCTTTACCGGCACAATCGTTATGCTCAAGCTGCGCAAGCGCAAGCCCAAGCCGCTTTTCCAGGACGAATATTTCCGCGATGTGCCTTCGGCCGACCATCCCGCCGTGCTTTCGGCCCTCATGAGCTGGAACGAGGTGCCCGATCAGGCATATATCGCCACGCTCATGAAGCTCACTGACGACCGTGTGATCAAGCTGGAGCAGGCGACCGTGACCAAGGCCAAGAAGGGTCTGTTGGGGCGTGAAAAAGAAGAGCAGACGTATCGCGTGACGGTGAGTGATGCGGGCTGGAAGTCGGCCAAGGGCATTGACCACATGGTGCTCAAGGTCTTCTTTGCCGGTGCTAAGCCTGACGAGAACGGTGACCGTTCGCGCACGTTCGACGAGCTGCAGCACTACGTCAAGCAGCACGCTACACCCGTGGGTGATAAGCTCGAGGACTATCAGAACACCGTTAAGGGCAAGCTGGCCGATAGCGAGTACGTTGCCTCGGACGGCATTGTTGCAATGGTGTTTTGCCTGGTTCTTGGTATCCTGATTGCCTTTGTTCCCGTGGGATCCATTTTCTTTACCGATGGCGCACAGGCGAACATTACCGCCGCGGTTATCTCGGTGCCGATTGTGCTGGTGGGTATCGGCGTGGGCCTTACGTTCCGCCGCTTTACGCCGGAGGGCGCCGAGGTGGCGGCTCGCTGCAAGGCACTTAAGCATTGGCTCGAGGACTTCACTCGTCTAAAGGAAGCCGTCCCCGGCGATCTGGTGCTGTGGAACAAGCTGCTGGTGATGGGCGTGGCGCTGGGTGTTTCCAAGGAAGTGCTGCGTCAGCTTGCCGAGGCCGTGCCTGCGGATCTGCGCAACAGCGACGATTTCTACGACAACTACCCCTGCTACTGGTGGTATTACCATCACTACGGCAACGAGTCTCCGCTCGATTCGTTCAACGATGTGTATCACGAGACCATCCGCGAGCTGGCTTCGAGTTCCGATAGCTCGAGCGGCGGCAGCGGCGGCGGCTTTTCCGGTGGCGGCGGTGGCGGCGTCGGCGGAGGCGGCGGCGGAACGTTCTAGCGAGTTCTGATTTTTGGGATGGATCTTCTCCGGCGACTGCCGACGGATCCATCCCATTTTTATGCGCTACCTACGAAGACTGTCCCCAACGACTAGTCACTGGGAACGTTCCTAAATGACTAGGTATGGCTGCCGGGTTTAGGCTGTTAGGTCGAGTTCGTAGAGGAAGCTTTCGCGCGGCATGTCGTGACGGCGCTCTTCGCGGTTGGCGCGGTGCGTGGCCGTGCGCTTAAAGCCGTGCAGCTCGTAGAACTTCCACGAGCAGTTGGAGTCGGTGTACAGGTGCGCCCTCGTCGCTCCAAGCGAGGACAGGTGCGAGACCGCGGCATCGAGCAGAACCGTGCCAACGCCCAGGCCATGGACATCGCGATCCACGGCAAGCAGCGTGACCTCGTTGTCGTGCGGCAACGGGCTGCTCTCGAGCAGGCGGTTGTTGGTTCGGATGGTTGCGCGCACAAACGAGAGATACTCGGCGCAGGCATCAGGCTCCAGCTCACGCATCTGCGATAGCAGCGCGCGTTCGGTATCCATCCAATGCTCGTTGATAGTGACGCCGGAGTTCTGTCCTGCGCGTGCAAGTGCAATGCCGCGCGCCTCGCCGTCAATCACCGCAACCTGCGAAAACGTCGATGACGAAAGGCAATAGGCGAGGTCGCACGCGGCCTCAAGGCGGTTGTACTCATCGTTATCCGAATTGTTATGCCAAAGCTGTTGCAGAATCAGCGCGATGGCGTCGAAGTCTTCGGTATCAAACGGTCGGTAGAGAACCCGCGAGACCATGGTGCCTCTTTCTTTTGCGGATGCATATCGAGCACAGTTCTACCACGCCATTGGCATCTAATTATGGTGCCCCTGTGTTCCATGAACTCACCGTGCCCGGTGCCATGCCCATCCCCTCCGCTCGCAAACTTTTTCTGCACATGCGCCCGTTGCGGGGTGCATCGATGCGCTCGATGCGCTACATTAAATCAGTATTTTCAATGCCGCTGCGCGAGCGCTGCAGATCGACGTATCACCGACTCACAGAGCACGGCGGCGTACCAGACAGGAGGACTGCATGGGATCTGATGTGAAGATCGCACGCGCGTTGATCTCGGTTACCGATAAGACGGGCGTCGTCGATTTCGCACGGACGCTGGTTGACGACTTTGGCGTCGAGATCATCTCTACGGGCGGCACGGCTCGTGCCATCGAGGACGCGGGCGTTCCCGTAACCCCCATCGAGGAGTTCACGGGCTATCCCGAGATGATGGACGGCCGCGTCAAAACGCTGCATCCCAAGGTTCATGGCGCGCTGCTTGCCCGTCGCGATTCCGAGCAGCACATGCAGGAGGCCGCTCAGCACGGCATTAAGCTGATTGATCTGGTCGTCGTCAACCTGTACGAGTTTGAGAAGACCGTCGCCAACCCCGAGGTCACCTTCGCGGACGCCATCGAGCACATCGATATCGGCGGTCCCTCCATGCTGCGCTCTGCCGCCAAGAACGCCGCGAGCGTCACTGTCATCTCCGACCCGGCCGACTACGACGCCGTCCTTGCCGAGATGCACGAGACCGGCGGCTGCACCACGCTTTCCACCCGTCGTCGTCTGCAGGTGAAGGTCTACCAGACCACCGCCGCCTACGACACGGCAATCTCCCGTTGGCTCGCCGCCCAGGCAAGCGACGTGGCGGACACCTCTGCCAAGCTCGAGATCTCGCTGGAGAAGGTCGATGACCTGCGCTATGGTGAGAACCCGCAGCAGAAGGCCACGGTCTACCGCTTTGCCGAGGGCTGCGAGAACACCGCGAGCTCCCAGTTCCCGCTCGTGGGCTCCGAGCAGATCCAGGGCAAGCCGCTCAGCTACAACAACTACCTGGACGCCGACGCCGCCTGGAACCTGGTTCGCGAGTTCGATGAGCCTGCTTGCGTGATCCTCAAGCATCAGAACCCCTGTGGCTCTGCCGTGGCCGACGATATCACGTCCGCCTACGACCGCGCCTTCGCCTGCGATCCCAAGAGCGCCTTCGGCGGCATCATCGCCTGCAACCGCGAGGTTCCCTTTGAGCTGGTCGAGCACTTCGCCGACCAGAACAAGCAGTTCGTCGAGGTCATCATCGCCCCGGGCTACACCGATGATGCGCTCGAGCGCATGGCTAAGCGCCCCAACCTGCGCGTGCTGGCCACCGGCGGCGTGGACCACGGCGCCCAGGTGGAGCTGCGCTCCATCGACGGCGGTATGCTGGTGCAGGAGGTCGACCATGTGACCGAGGACCCCGCGACCTTTACGTTCCCCACCGACCGCAAGCCCACCGACGCCGAGATGGCCGAGCTCGAGTTTGCCTGGAAGGTCTGCAAGGGCGTCAAGTCCAACGCCATCCTGGTTTCCAAGGGCAAGGCCGGCATTGGCATGGGTCCGGGTCAGCCCAACCGCGTTGATTCCGCACTGCTGGCCTGCGAGCGTGCCGAGGACTTCTGCGAGCGCGAGGGCGTTGAGAAGGGCGGCTTTGCCTGCGCAAGCGACGCGTTCTTCCCGTTCCGCGACAACGTGGACGTGCTTGCCGCGCATGGCGTGACCTGCATCATTCAGCCCGGCGGCTCCAAGCGCGACGACGAGAGCATCCAGGCCTGCAACGAGCATGGCATCGCAATGGTCTTCACCGGCGCCCGCCACTTCCGCCACTAAGTTCCGCCCTGGGACAAAATAATCTCTGCAAAAGACGGTCGCTCCGTTTGGAGGGCCGTCTTTTTGGTATAAGAGGACGGAATGACTAACACGAAAGGTACAACCATGCCCCAGATTGATGATGCCGAGCTGTTTGGCAATGCCGAGGATCAGCGTGCGTACGAGGACTTTTGCGCCAATCAGGAGGCGGTCGAGAAGTTTACGCTCGACAAGCCCGCGCTTATCTGCCGTTGGCGCATGTCCAACAAAAAGGTGCCCATGCTCAACCGCCACATCCGCGCGCTGTCCGAGCGACTGGTACAGGGCGAACCGCTTACCCATAACATGCTCAGCTGGGCCAAACAGCACGTTGAGTGGTCGCTTGCCGAGGGCGATTACACTGCGCGCGACGGCGTACTCATGCTGGTGATCGACATCAACGGCAACGCCGCCATGACGGTGGGGGAGTACGAGCCGCTCGCCGATACGTCGGCCAAGGCGCTGCGTGCCCGCTCTGCCGAGGCCCGTTCCGAGGCCGACGAGACCGGCGTGGCGCCAGAGCTGCTTGCTGCCGTCAACGACGGGGAGCTTGCCTTTGTGGCGCCGGCGGACGAGTGCCTGTGCGGCACGGCGACGCTCATCGAACAGCTGGCCCAGACCAAGGACATCCCGGTCACGCGCGTAGACATCCCCGCTCAGCTCAAGGGCGCGCTGTTCCTGGTGAGCGACGAGTACGGCGTGGTCCCCGCCGACGATACCGATGCCGCCGAGGCGGACGCCGCCACGGTCGCCTTCTTCGCCGACGGCTACGAAAAGCTCCGCGCCCGTCGCTAAATGATTATTCTGGGACGGGGATTAAAGAATCATTTTGGTCCCCGCCACCGCTGCGAGTGCGAGGCGGACAAAACGCCCCCGCTCGCGAACAGTTCTGTCATCTTGGCACCGCGCGCGGTGCACACCTGCAGTTTCGCAGCCATAATGGTGGCAAGACAACCAAGAGGGGAGCGGAATTCATGGCGCTAATCTATATCGTTGAGGACGACGAGCCCATTCGTCGTGAGCTTGCCGACATCCTTGCCCGTGCCGGTTTTGAGGTCGAGGCCTGCGAGTCGTTCGAGCATGTCTTGCGTGACATCCTGGCCGCTGCACCCGACTTGGTACTGCTCGACCTGACGCTTCCCGTCAAAGACGGCCAGCATATCTGCCACGAAGTCCGCCGCGAATCCGAGGTTCCCGTCATCGTCCTCACGTCGCGCACGACCGAGATCGACGAGGTCATGGCCATGACGCTCGGCGCGGACGACTTCGTTCCCAAGCCCTATAGCGCGCGCGTGCTCGTGGCGCGCATCAATGCCTTGCTGCGTCGCACCGCGGCGGCGGGCGAGCGCAGCACGCTCGTCCACAAGGGGCTGGAGCTCGACCTCGCCCGTTCTATGGTCACCAACACGCAAACCGGTGACAGTACCGAGCTCACCAAAAACGAGCTGCGCATTCTCTCGCTGCTTCTGAGTCGCGCGGGCAAGATCGTTTCGCGCTCGGCCATCATGCAGGACCTGTGGGACTCCGATGCCTTCGTGGACGACAACGCGCTTACTGTCAACATCAATCGCCTGCGTACCACGCTCGAAAAAATCGGCATCAAGGGGTATTTGACCACGCATCGCGGCCAGGGCTATTCGGTCTAGGGGCCGGCTATGTCATTTGCCAAATTCTTCAAAGATGCGCTGCTTCCCGTCGCCGTGTGGACGTGCGGCGTGCTGTTGAGCTGTTTTGTGCTGACGGTCGCCGGGGCGCCTGTCTCTATCGTGGTCATTGCGGTCGGCGTGTCTCTTATCTTTGGCATGCTCGGCATTGTGATCGAGTACGCGCGCCGTCGTCGTTTTCTGCGCCAGCTGGAGCGCGCGGCCGAGGAGCTGGAGAGCCCCGCTTGGGTGCAGGAGATGGTGCAATGCCCGACCTATGCTGAGGGCGAGCTCGAGTACGAGGTCTTGCGCCGGGTGGGCAAGGCGGCATGCGATGAGGTGGCGGAAGGCCGGTGCCAGACCGATGACTACTGCGACTATATCGAGAGCTGGGTCCACGAGGCCAAGCTGCCCCTGGCAGCAGCCCATCTGATTTTGGAAAACCTGGACGGCAGCGAAGACGATCTGTCGCGTGTGGATGACCTGGGTCGCGAGCTTGCCCGCGTGGAGCGCTATATCGACCAGGCGCTGTACTATGCGCGCTCGGAAGTCGTGGAGCGCGACTACCTGATTCGTCGCTGGGACCTTAAGACCTTGGTGACGGGTGCGATTAAAGCCAACGCCCGCGAGCTCATCGCGGCGCATGTGGCCCCGGTGTGCGAGAACCTCGACTTCATTCTGGGCCAGCTCATTCAGAACAGCATTAAATATGCGCGCGAGGACGGCGCAAAGATTGTGTTTTCGGGTGCGTTGCTGGACGAGGGCCTGGCGAGCGAGCGCATCGAGCTTACTGTCGCGGACAACGGCTGCGGCGTGTGTGCGGCAGACCTGCCGCGCGTGTTCGAGAAGGGCTTTACCGGCGACAACGGCCGCACCACCAAGCGCGCAACGGGCATCGGCCTCTACCTGGTGGCGCGCCTGTGCTCCAAGATGGGCATCGACGTCACCGCAGCATCGGAGCCCGGCGAAGGCTTTGTCGTCACGTTTGCCTTCTCAACCAACAAGTTCCAATATTTCGAGTAGGCGGGCCGTCTTGCGGTGCGGGCGGCTATGTTCCCGAACGTGAACTTAGCTAAGGCAATTGGCGCCATGTTCCTGAACGTGAACACAACTATGGGGCTCAAATGAATCTCCCATAACAAAAACGTGCCGCTCCAAACAAAACGTGCCGCCCCAAACGGGGCGGCACGCCATTTTTCTATCAGCCAACTCGCTGAAGTACGGTGACGAAGGCGCAAGGCCGGGAGGGGTTATCTAAGCCGACATCCCGCAGCCGCGAAGCGGCGAGGACGTCGGCGTGATAACCCCGCAGGCCTTGCGCCGACGGGAAGGAACCTACTTCACGACCAAAATGTCGCAGTCCGTGTTACGCAACAGGAACGTCGAAATCGAGCCCAGGAGCGCATACTTGATCGAGGACAGGCCGCGGGCGCCGCAGAGCACCAGGTCGGGCTTAACCACGTCGAGCATCTCGTCCTTGAGCGTCTCGCGAATGCGGCCGGCGCGAATCATGACCTCGACCTCGGGAATATCGGGATTGGCCTTGGCCTCTTCGAGCTGCTTGGCGATGGAGTTCTTAAATGCCTCCTCTAGGCCGTTGACCAGGTCGACCGGGTAGGAGCCGGCGCTCTCGAGCGCTGTGGAGTCAATCACGTGACCAATAATCAGCTTGGCACCGTTGTTTGCGGCAACCTTGATGGCGCGTGCGAGCACAAAATCCTGCTGTTCGGTACCGTCGAGCGAAACAAATACCTTGGTGTAGCCCTCGTTCATGGTTTCCTCCTTGGTCTATCGCACGGGCGTGGGGCTCGTGCGTCGGGCGGGCGCGGGTGCGTTGGCCGCCGGACACTTTACCTTATTGCAGTTATACCCAAGGATTTCGGTTTGACCGCTCGCAATTCTGTGAACGGGCGAGTTTTTTGGTAAGGGCAGGCGCGGTCGCACTGCCAACGGTTGATAATGGGACATCGCCCGCATCGTCCGCAGAACATCTACCGGCGGGTGTCTAATGAGGGGGTCCCTTTGGATATCATCGAGCTTCTAAAATCTGCCTTCATGGGCCTGGTCGAGGGCATCACCGAATGGCTGCCCGTTTCGTCGACGGGTCACATGATCTTGGTGGACGAGTTCGTCAAGATGAACGTGAGCGAGACGTTCTGGAATATGTTCCTAGTCGTGATTCAGCTCGGCGCCATTCTGGCCGTCTGCGTTCTGTTCTTCTACGACCTTAACCCGTTTTCTCCCAGCAAGGGCAAGGAAGGCCGTCGCGACACTTGGGTGCTGTGGGGCAAGATTGTGCTCGGCTGCATTCCCGCTGCGGCGATCGGTCTGCCGCTTAACGACTGGATGGAGGAGCATTTCTACAATGCTCCCGTCGTGGCGCTGGCGCTCATTGTGTACGGCGTGCTGTTCATCGTGATTGAGAATTGGCGCGCGAACAAGCGCGAGGAGATGACCGTTGCCGGTTCGTTTGGTTCGCGTGCTGTGGTGGCGGGCGGACGTCCCG
>USCS01000055.1 GCA_900552875.1 uncultured Collinsella sp.
TGGCTGGCGCGCGCCTAGCGCTCAAGCTGGGCTAGCAGTTCCTCGACGACCTCGACGGCATCACCGACAACCTTATACTGGGCAGCACCAAAGATGGGGGCATCCGGGTCCTCGTTGATGGCGATAATGCACTCCGACCCACCGATGCCGGCAAGATGCTGAATGGCGCCCGAAACACCGATACTCACGAGAAGCTTGGGCGAGACCGATACACCCGTCTGGCCAATTTGGTGGCGATACTCCAACCAGCCTGCCTCCACAATGGGACGCGTGCAACCAAGCTCGGCACCCAGGGCATCGGCGAGCTTTCGCATCAGGGGCAGATTCTTCTTGGAGCCGATGCCGCGGCCCACCACGACCAGACGCTCGGCGTCGGCAATCGATGCCTGCTGCCCCCACTCCTCGGCGGGAATCGAGATCTCGACGCAGGCCTTAACGTCATCCGCAAGCACTACCTGGGTGATCGTGCCGGAGCGGCTATAGTCAAACTCGGGCGCCTTAAAGATACCGGGGCGCACCGTTGCCATCTGCGGACGGTGGTTGGGGCAAATGATGGTGGCCATCAAGTTGCCACCAAACGCCGGGCGCGTCTGCTGCAGCAAGCCCGTCTCCGTATCCATCGAAAGCACGGTGCAGTCAGCCGTGAGGCCCGTCTGCAGGCGCACGGCAACGCCAGGCGCCAGCTCGCGGCCAAACGCGGTCGCGCCGTACAGAATTGCCTCGGGCTTGCGCTCGGCCACCAAATCGCAGATCAGCCGGGCG
Source organism: uncultured Collinsella sp. (assembly GCA_900552875.1). Lineage (GTDB taxonomy): Bacteria > Actinomycetota > Coriobacteriia > Coriobacteriales > Coriobacteriaceae > Collinsella. The sequence goes on from USCS01000055.1 coordinate 763, forward strand.
TAGACCTCCGCATCGTTCTGGCGCAGGCGCTCGTCGCGACACACTAGGACCTCGTCCGCGCCGGCACAAACCAGGTGTTCGAGGTCCCCGAGCGAGCCCTCGGGGCTCATGCCGACCAGTGCCACCAGACGGCAGCCGCGGGCATCGGCAAGCTCGCGCCCCTTGCCCATGAGCTCGTAGGCCACAGGAGCCACGGCGTCGTGCTCGTCAGTCTGCACGAAGACCCAAATGTCTCGATATGCGTCAAGGTCTACCGCACCGGCGGCCTCGTCGCGCTCGATCGAGATGGCGTTGACGGGGCAGGCGTCGACACACCCGCCGCACAGGATACAGCCGTCGGTTACGCGGGCACAGCGATTGGGGCGCTCGCCCTCCACCACAATGCCGCCCGAGGCGCAGGCGCGAACGCAGCGACCACAACCGATGCAGGCTTCGCTATCGATAATCAGCCCGCTCATCTATGCCATCCCCTCGATAATCTTGGCAAGTTTTACCGCCTGCTCGGACGCCGTTCCCTCAACGGCCTCGCACGTTTGGTCACGGTCGGGCACAAACGAGCGCACGACCTGCGTCGGTGATCCGGCAAGGCCGCAACGCGAAGGATCGGCGTTTACGTCGGCAGCGCTGGCCACGCGCACGTCTGCATCCTCGGCCGCGCGAATACCGGCAATACTCGGCATGCGCAGCTGGCCAATCTCCTTGGCGGTCGTCATCGCACACGGCATCCCCAGGTACACCGTCTCCTCGCCGGCATCGCAGCCGTGGACGAGCGCCAGCGAGCCACACGTCGTAAAGCCCGCGCTCTGCACACAGCTCACGTCGGTCACGCAGGGGATCCCAAAGGCTCCGGCCAGCTCGGGGCCGATCTGGGCCGTATCGCCGTCCACTGCCATCTTGCCGCAGATGAGCAGGTCAAAGTCCTCATCGAGTGCCTCGATGCCGCATTTGAGGGCATAGGTGGTGGCTAGGGTATCGGCGCCCGCAAAGGCTCGGTCGGTCAGCAGCAGCGCGTCGTCGGCACCGCGGGCGATGCAGTCGCGCAGCAGCGATTCGGTCGCGGGGATGCCCATCGACACCACCGTCACACGCACGTCCATGCCAAAGCCGATAAAGTCGTCCTTCAGCGCTAGCGCACATTCGAGGGCACTTGCATCGAAGGGATTAATGACCGCCTGCTTGCCATCACGCACGATAGTATTGGTCTTGGGGTCCATCTTGACCTCGGTGCTTCCGGGCACCGCCTTGACGCACACCACCATATGGAAATCACTCATCTTCGCGCGCCCCCTTTCTGGACGAGTTCATCCAAGAGCTTCTCCGTAAACAGGTTGCCGCGACCCAGCTGGCCGGCAGGATCGAGCTGGAGTTTGAGACGCGCCGACTCGACCATGGCCTCGTGGCCGTACATCGTCTCCAAGAAGCCCGCCTTGATCTTGCCGACGCCGTGCTCGGCAGAAACGGCACCGCCCATGGCCGTGACCTCGGAAGCCCACTGGGCAAAGAGTTCTCCACCACGACGGTAGTCTTGCGCATCGCGCGGCAGGATGTTCACATGCAGATGGTTGTTCCCGATGTGTCCCCAGGCAGCAGACTCAAGCCCGCTTTCGGCCAGCGTGCGGCGATAGAGGGCCACGACATCGGCAAGGCGTGCATTGGGCACCGACATATCCGATCCCAGCTTGGTAATGGTGGGGTCGGTGCGGCGACGCTCGTCAATGAACATGTTGACGCTCTCGGGCACAGCGTGGCGGAAGAACCGCTGGCACTCGCGATCGACTTCGGTGCGGGCGACCCATGTCGCATCGTCGCGGCCGCCCGCAAGCTCCAGCACCCATCCCAGGTGGTACAGCTCCTCGGTCGCCTGCGCCTCGTCATCGCAGTCGAGCTCCACGTAGACACAGACCTTTGCCTCGTCGTCGAGCGCCGGCAGCGAGGCAAACGCGGTCGACTGCTCGCGCTGGCGGCGAAGGATATTCAAGGCGCCAGCATCGAAATACTCAATAGCGGCGGCATGGGACAGCACGGGGCGCACGGAATCGGTAAAGGACACCGCCTTGTCCTCGCTATCGAAAAAGCAACTCACACCCCATACGACCGAAGGTGCCGCCTGCAGGGCGATCTCGAGCTCGGTAATGACGCCGAGTGTGCCGCACGCACCGATAAAAAGATCGATGGCGTCCATATCGTCCGCAACAAAATAACCCGAGGCATTTTTGGTCTTGGGCATGGTGTAGTCAGGAAGATCGAGCTCGAGTGTATGGCCCTCTGCCGTCACGAGCGACAGGTGGCGGCCCTGGGCAAAAGCCTCGCCGCGCTGAAGCACAAGCAAATCGCCATCAGCCAGCGCGACGTGGAGTCCCGTGATATGCGGGCGCATGGGGCCGTAAGCGTAGCTGCGGGCGCCGGAGGCGTTGCATGCCGCCATGCCGCCCAGACAGGCAGATGCCTCGGTGGGATCGGTGGGAAAGAACTGCTCGGGGGACTCTTGGAACTCCTCGTAGGCCTCAAGCGACGCCTGGTCCCAACCAGCGGTCGGCAGTACCCTCTTGCTCAGCTGCTTACGCAGCTCCGAGAGCACAACGCCCGGCTCCACGCGCAGCAAAAATTGGCCTTGTTCATCGCGGCGAAGGCCCAAGTAGCGATTCATACGGGAAGTATTGAGGATATGCCCACCGTGGGGCACGGCACCGGCGGCAAGGCCAGTTCGGGCGCCCTGAACCGTTACCGGAACACGCTCGGCATGGAGCGTTTCCAAAATGGCACGGACCTCGTCTTCCGTTGTCGGAAACGAGATGCTCGACGCTTCGCCCGATGCGCGAGACTCATCGCGGCCATACTCTTCGAACTCGTCGGTGAAGGGTTTGATGGTTACAGACACGCGAACTCCCCCTTTAGCTAACTACAGTGTTTGCAGGGAGATGTTACCGCATCGTTTCGTCGACGTGTTCGAGACCGTCTCCATAATTGGCGATTTTTACGTTCGTGCAATTCGGCGAGCGGCAAGGTTTCCTCGGCAGACGATGCTTTTGACACATATCGCCCCGCCGTCGCCGATCGCGTAAATGTCGCTCGAAAAAAGTTGAAGTAATTTTTTTCACCTTTTACCTGCGGAGATGTCAATCCGTCAAGCATTTGGTCAGAAATTGGTCAAGTAGCGGCTGATACGGTCGGCGTCGACAGCCAAAACCGATAGAAGTTTTGGCCCCAGAAGCAGGGAGGTTCCCATGGCATATTACTGGCCCCAGTACGGCGTCGCCATCGAGGTCGACGACGATCCCTATCTCCTGCCTTTCGACGAAGAGGCGTTCCCCGATACGGCGGTCTACCACGTCACCACCGATGTTATCTGCGACCCCGAGTCGTTCTCGGCGCTCGCCCACCACATCGCGCGTATCCACGACATCGAGCTCCCCCACGACTTTGACGAGCTCATCTACTCGCGCCGTCTGATGCTTCACATGCTCTTTGGAGCGGACCCGTCCACGTTCGCACGTGTCTACACCACCAAGGACGCCGCATGAGTGCGAAGAAGCCGCCCCGCCTCGCAGGACTGGGGCGTCGCAAGAAACTCGTCGTTGTCTGCCTGGCTATCGTCTGCGCCCTCATCGCCGTAGGGCTATACGCCTGGCAGTCGCAGCCCGTGCCCGAAGCGGGCGCCTCAGTCACGACGGCAGAGGGTAAATCGCGACAAGAAATCCAAGATGAGCTCGATGCCATCGTCCGCGACAACATGATGACGATTTCGGTCGCGCCGGTCGCTCAGCTACAGGAGGACGGCAAGCTGCGCGTCAACGTGCAAAACGTCCAAGACAATAAATTTCCCCAGCGATTCCGCGTCATCCAAAACGACGAGACCATGTACGAATCCGGTGTGGTCGAGACCGGCAAGACAATCGAGACGTGCCCCGCCGGCGACATCAAAGAAGGCGAGGCGTACATCGAGATTCAGGCACTCGATGCCAAGACCCTCGACAGCCACGGCAATCCGACACGTGTCAAGGTACGGGTTGAGCAAACCGAGAACTAGCTTTTTCAGCCGACGCGGCACCGTGCGCAATTCATCAGCATTCGTCCAATCATCGCGGGGACGGCCCGCGGCGAATAGAAAGGAACGACCATGGACATCACCAGGAACATGAACGGAGCCAGAGCGCTCGTCGTGGGCGCAGGGCTCGCGCTCGCGCTCGCAATGGGCGCCGCCCCGACGCCAGCTATGGCAGCCGGGCGCGCTGGAACAACGAAAGTAATGGTCAGGACCGAGATCGACAACGTTGAGTTCAAAGTTCCGACGGTTATTCCCTTCGTCGCCAAGGCCGACGGCACGCTTCAGGGCCCCTCAGAAGACGCGACCACCATCGACAATCATTCGGCCTACGGCATCCATGTCACCAACATGAAGATCGATGCCATGAACACCTGGACCATTGCCGCCGATGCCAAGGCCGGAACCGCGCAGAACTCCATCGACTTTAAGGTCGGCCCCGACGGCGCACTCCAGAACGCCAGCGCCGCAATGCAGGGGACGGGCCTCGATCTTTCCAAGAATGCAGCCTTCGACATGGGCTACCAGGGCATTGCCGGCGGCACGGACAAAATTAAGCTCAAGACAAGCGGAAACGTCGCCCGCGTCACGCGCGACATCTTCCACGTAACCGGCGAAGGCGATCAGGTTGCAACGATCACCTGGACGGTCGAGCCCGGTGCGCACACGGCATAAGGCCGTCGCCCTGGCCGCCGCCGTCAGTATCCTAGCGTTTGCGCCAGCCATGGCCTTTGCCCAGCAAGAACAGGCGCAGGCCGCCACGCAAGTGACGGTCGACCTCTCGGAGCTCGACCGCGGCAACCGCGAGGAACCGTTGGCGCAGACAGACGACAGACGATGGCTCTTGGCAGCAGGCGCCACGGCAGCAGGCGCGGGAACCGCCGGCCTCGGTCTGCACATCAAACGCAGCCAGAAACGAAACACGGACAGGCCGCACTAAATTAGCTAAGGAGACCCCATGGCATCGAAGAACCTTTTGCCCGTCGTCGCACTCTGCGGCGCGCTCGCAACCGGAACGCCTGTCGCCGCTTGGGCGACTCCCGTCATGGCAGGCTCCTTACCATCAGTCCTAAGCTCCGCACCAAATCCGTCGAGCGCCATTGTGTGCAAGCGTTTCTCGATCGCACAGGCAGCAATCTCAACCTCGGGATGCCTTCGTCGTAATACGGATGGCTCGATAGTCGTGGATATCAATCGTTCGAACAAGGCAAACGGCTCCCAGGCGGGGTGCGCTGTCTGCACATGGCGCTCGGTTGCGCTCGATGCAGATGGCGATTCATGCAATTTAGAGCTGCGCATCGACATCGCTTCGGTCGATGACTCGGCGAACGGAGCGAAGGTCGCCTTCGACGGTGCGTTATTCGAGAAAGGAGGCGGTATATGTCTGGGCTGCGCCGCCGCGAATGCAGACGACACGCAGCCCACCCTCTCATTCACGGCATCGTTGCGGCTGACCAAAGCCGGCACCGATGCCATCGCGGCGGGAGAAGCATCCCTGCTGTTCTACACCGTCAGCACCAAAGACACAGACGCTCATTTCGAGAAGCCAGCCGGATCACTCAGCCTTACACGAGGGACAGAGGCAGGCCCTATTGAAGTCGATACCCACGCGCAAAGCAGGCAACGCATTCTTGCCGACCCGGCGCTTCTCGAGATGGAGTGGAACGGATCCGGAGCCGTCGGAATTCTCCCCTCCGCGCTTAACGCCAAGACGCTCCCCTCAAACGACGAACCCATCAACGCAACCATACAAGAAGGGAGCACGGACAAAGAAGCAGGTGCGGGCGACACGCCGTCGCCGACAAACAGCGTCCCAGCTTCTTTCGAAGCACCGAATGAGCCCGCTACCGGTCCAAACGATCCCGAGCTCGCGGACAGTCTGGGGCTTGCTGATCCTCAGGAGATCGATGAAGGTAACTGTTGCGTGCTTGCCGCCCTCGACCACACAGAGGTCATCGATGCTGCAAACATCGAAGTTGCCGCCGCCAATCAGCCCGTCCGCAAGTCGGCCATCATCGCATTTCCCGAATCCATCGAAGTCGTCTTTTTGCCATCGGGCGAGGTCGTGGCCCCAACACTGCTCACCTTGTTGGGCGCCAAGAATACTCGAAACGAAATTAAAAAGGTCACGGTTGTCGACCCTGCAACCACCGCTAAACTGCGTCTATACGCCGTTGCCCCAGACGGAGGCAAGACCTTGGAATTCGATGGCAACACACTTCTAGCCTGGCGACGTCTGGACATTATGCAAGACGTCTCGTATCAGATCGAACTCGAAGGGTTTGATCGTGCCCGCGATGCCAATATCATCGCCGCGGCTATTGAATCCCCACAGCGGCTTATGACACTGCGCTTTGACTACTATCCCTATGTCCCGACAACCACCTGAGGCTTAAATGCTGCGCATCATTCCTAATACCACTTATATAACGTATTAGATGAGTCGCGATGTGCCTCGCATTTCGTTCTGCTACGATTGCCACGTTGGCATCAATACAGGAGGGCTCATGCCGGGCTTGGGAACAATCATCAACGTTGCGCTTTTAGTTGCGGGCGGTCTTTTGGGATTAGCGGGCGGCCGCTTCATTACGCCGCGCATCCAAGACACGCTCATGAAAGCATCGGGGCTGTGCGTCCTGTTTATCGGCCTGGGCGGCACCATGCAAAAGATGCTCATCATCGATGGAAAGGCGTTAGCGACCACCGGTACCACCATGCTCATCGTCTCATTTGCGCTCGGTTCGCTCATCGGCGAGGCCATCAACTTGGAAGCCGCCATCGAGAACCTTGGCGAATGGCTCAAGCGCAAGACTGGCAGTGAAGGCGATAACGAGTTCACCAACGCTTTTGTCTCGACTTCACTCACCGTGTGCATCGGCGCCATGGCCATTGTGGGATCGATCCAGGACGGCCTGCTCGGCGACTGGTCAACGCTTACCCTCAAGGGCGCACTGGACTGCATCATCGTCTGCACCATGACGGCCTCGCTTGGCCGCGGCTGCATCTTCTCCGCCCTGCCCGTCGCCGTGTTCCAGGGGACGATCACGTTGTTTGCCGGCGCGCTCTCCCCCATCATGACCACAGCAGCCCTCAACAGCCTTTCGCTCGTAGGCTCCATGCTCATCTTCTGCGTCGGCGTCAACCTCATCCGTCCTCAGACCTTCCGCACGGCCAATATGCTTCCCTCCGTCGTCATCGCTGTCATATACGCCCTCCTGTTCTAAATCTATCAACGCAGCGGTATCTCGAACATCTGTTTGATGCTGTGCTATGATATGAGGTCACCGTAGCTGCGTTCGAGAGGAGGAGCGGTGGCCGACCAGGACATCAAGATGCTCATCGAGCGCATTATGGCCGAGGCCCGGACCCATCAGTCCGCCCGCTTCTCAAACGAAACCTACGCAGACGAGCCGATTCTCAAAACCGGCCGACAGATGCAGAATTTCCTCCCCGACCAGTACCGTAAAATGCGCGAGATATCGCGCTGGCAGGATGACCCCAAGGGCGGTGCGGGCCGCTGGCTTTCGGAAGCCGAGCTTTTTTACCGCCAGGGCCTGCTGATGGCCGACTTTGAGGACGACTGTCCCTACAACGGCACCTTTAAGTCGTACTTTCCCACCTACAACGCCATGAGCGACCGGCAACTGCGCGGCTACTTTACCTGGCGTGCCCAAGTGCGCCGCGGAACCGTCGAGGAAACGTCTACGTCCTTTGCCTTTCTGTATCTCTATGAGCTGATCTGCGGCATTGGCGTAGATAATCCACTCGATGGTTTTAACAAGATCAAGGCTTTTTGGGATGTCTATCGCGCCTTCGAGCCCGGCATCGACCGGTTTGCGCGCGTGTGGCTGCAAGATTACGCCGTGTTCCACGGGCTCGACCCCAAGCTGCTTCGCGACTCTAAAACCGTCATGTTCGATAACGCCCTTATCGAACTGCGGCGCGCGGCACGAGACCTTGTACCGGCACCGTCCGGCCAGACCCCTAAGCGTCGCAAAACCTCCGAGCCCACGCTCCCCCTTCCGCCCGATGAGGTGCGCGAGGAGCGACTCATGGCCGCCATCAACGCCCTCTCCACGTACAACCTAAGTAGCTCGCGGCTCGACCGCAGCCATCACCGCGATCTGCGCCACGTGGCGTGCGCCGTGTATGTCCGCATGGCGCGCTACTACGACACGCACCGAAAGACCGGCATCGTGGCAAGTTTATTTGGGGAGGAGACGGCAATGCCCTACACCATGTTTGCCTCGGCCGTATTCTTTGCGCCCGAGCGCCACGAGGACTGCGAATACCGTCTGGACCCCATCCATATCTACCGTTGCCAAAACGGTTTTTGGG
>USCS01000056.1 GCA_900552875.1 uncultured Collinsella sp.
GCGCGGCAAGGAGATATATTGCCAGACCGGAGGGGCCCCGGGGGCGGGAATCTGGCACTCCATATTTTGTTCACAAATGAATATGTCCCTCAGTCGCGTCCCTGAGGTTATAACTGAAGCATTGGCTTCTGATATTGGCGATGACCAGCTGGTTTATAGGTGTTAAGGCATCGGTCATCTCTGGAGTGCCACTTTACTCCAAAAGCATCAGCTATTTGTTTCACGTCGGTAAAAGGCAGGTTTTGTTCGCCAAGCGTTCTTATATATAGAGAAGTTCGGGTTCGAACCCATGCACCGGCAACAAAAAAGCGATCAACCGGAGTCGACCGCTTTCTGTTCTATGGTGGAGCATCCAAAGGATGTTTCCGAACTCACTTTCTCGCTGCCATTCATGCTGTCGAAGCATCGTTCGACCTCCGCAGTCCCATGTTTTGAGGATCTGCCGTGTTTATCACTGCTATTAATGAGTGTGCGGAAGTGATCCTCATACAGATACGTGCGATCCGCCAGAGAACTGAGAAGCATCTTTCTGCAGCCCTCGTTGTCTATCCTCGCATCTCTCAGGTCTTCCGGAAATTCACAAGCAGTCTTAGGGTCAGTTTGTTTCTGCTTTCAGAGACTTGTTTGAGAGTTATTAAAGACAGTTCAAAACAATAAGTGAGACACCATAAAGCAGAGCAAGATGTGCCGGATAGAAAACGTAGAAGAAGTATTTCAGCTTCAGCCCTCGCTTGCCATTATAAAGATTGATAAGCAGCAACGAAACGACCGCGGCAGCAACATCAGGATTAAATACATTAGCTGTAGCAAACTCAAATCCGCCGCCAATTATATGGCATGACGAAAGGAGCACTACGCATACTGCAGCAAAGAACATCTTGGCCTTGCTGTCGTGGAATAAATAGAATGCAGCCACAAGCAGAATGCCATACACGCCGCCATCTAGTTTAGTGTATTCAGCTGCCAGTGCTATCAAAACAATCAGAGCAAATTCTGCGATGTGCCTCTTCCATTTTGAAAGACTTTGTATCTTTTCCAGAATAATCAAAAAGACCAAGGAAAGCAGGAGCTCACACATAACATTTTGTTGCCGAAGGTCGAATAGTTGCCCGGTTTGAACGAAATCGTATATGGGCTCCGCAATGATTGCGAAGACAAGCATATTTCGCAGGTACTTCTTTATGTCATGAGTATGCAAAAATCCCTCAACTATCAAAAAGCAAAATAAGGGAAATGCAATTCTGCCAAGAACATGAAGCACATCCGAAGCCTCGCTTAGAATCGCCCACTGCTCGTCTGATATCTGATTGTACGATGCGTGAGTCATGATTCCATTGGTCAGGACGATCCTGCTTACATGATCGAGAACCATCGAAATGGCCGCTATTATCTTTAATGTGCTGCCGCTAATTCCGTATCTGTCTGTTTTCATTTCGTTTTCCTTTCTTTGGGTGGGCCGTCGGGGGTTCAGCCTGCTTCGCAGGCGGCCGCTGCGGCGCTTTCGCGCCTTGCGCGCTGCGCTGGCAAACGCTCACGCGTTTACTCAGCTCCGCGCCCCGACGGGTTCGAACCCGTGCACCGGCAACAAAAAAGACGGCCAACCGAAGTTGACCGTCTCAACAATCTTTGGGTGGGCCGTCAGGGGTTCGAACCCTGGACCTTGGGATTAAAAGTCCCCTGCTCTGCCAGCTGAGCTAACGGCCCGCGGGTGGCATTGTACCACGGTCTGGGACTATTCCCAACTCCATTGGCCGTTCTGGAAAATCACAACTTCACGTCCATCAGGCGTAATGCCCGTAATATCGATGTCGTCCGTGCCGATCATAAAATCGACGTGCGTGCTCGAGACGTTAACGCCATGCTCCAGGAGCTCCTCCTTGGACATGTCGTACCCACCCTCGATGCATTCGGGGAAACCGACACCTAGCGCGAGATGGCAGCTAGCGTTCTCGTCATAGAGCGTATCGTAGAACAGAACACCACTTTCGCGGATCGGCGTGTTCTTGGAAATGAGCGCGACCTCTCCCAGGTGAGCAGCGCCCTCGTCAGTATCGATGATACTTGCGAGCGTTGCCTTGCCCACGCGGGCGTCGTAGTCCACCACGCGGCCGCCCTCGAACTTAATCCAAAAATCGTCGACTTTATTGCCGTGGTGGATGAGCGGCATGGCCGAGTACACGATACCGTCGGCGCGCATGCGATCGGGCGAAGTGAAGACTTCCTCGGTGGGAATGTTGGGGAAGAAGGGGTGCCCATCGGGCGTCTTGCCCTTGCCGCCGGCCCACTCGTGACCCTTCGTCATGCCAATCGTCAGATCGGTTCCATTTGCCGCGGTGTAATGCAGGCAGTCGAAACGATTGCCGTTCAGGAAACGCAGGTTCTTTTCGAATGCGGCGTCATGGAGCTCCCAGTCGCTCTCTGGGTCCTGGCCATCGGCGCGAGCGGTGTGCAGAATCGCATTCCACAGCTTATAGATTGCAACCTCATCGGCGTCTCCCGGGAACACCTCGCGCGCCCAAGCCACGACCGGAGCGCCGGCGATGCACCACGGATTGATGTTGTAATCCAGTCCACGGCGGAAAACTTTGCACTGCGTGTTCTTTGCCTTAGAAGCTGCAGCGGGCTTAGCGGGATCGATGCCCTTAAGGGCGGCGGGGTCCGCACCCTCGATAAAGATAAAGCAGGCACCGTCCTGGGCCAGGGAATCCAGCTGCAGGCGCTTCCACTCGGGCGTCTGCTCAAAATAGCTTTTCTCGACATGCTCGTACGTGAGCCTCGTCACGGCATCATCGGCCCAGATGACCGTCACGTGGCCGGCGCCGGCAGCATAGGCCTCCGCGACCACCACGCGCGCAAACGGCACGCACTCAACCGGAGACTGAACGACGACTTCCTGGCCGGGCTTAACGTTTACGCCCTTGCGGACAACCAGGCGCGCATAGTTTTTAATCTTGGGCTCCAGGGACTTCATACCCTCCAGGGCCTCTTCGACCGTCAGGGCAGCTCGAATCATGTGCCACTCCATCTATCTATAGAACAGTAAAAAGGCGCGCCGCAAAAACGACGCGCCTTATATCTTAGCGATAAGTATGTATGCAAACGCTACTTCTTCTTGGAGTCCTTCTTGTCCTCCTCGGCAGCTGCGCGCTCGATAAGAGCGTTGAGCTTGTTCTCGGACATGCCCTCGGCCTGCGCGCGGTACATGTTGCGCAAGGGACGAATACGAGCGAAGTCGTAGATAAAGTCACCTAGGATGATGACATAGGACAAAACGATGCCGACCATCTGGACAGGGCTGGACACCATGCCAGCGGGAGCGAAGTACAGCGAGGCCCAAATTGCCACGGCGAGCACCATGCCAATGGCGAGCACAATCCACCAGATGCGACGGCGCTTGGTGTAGTCCTCGTCCTGCTTGAGGAGGATATTCGACACCGTATAGATGCGGTCCTCCTTGGCGCGCTGCTTAGCCTTGCGGGCGCGCTTCTCCTCTTTAGAGAGGCCCTCGAGGTTCTCGCCCTTCTCGAGCTCTTTGCGGCGTGCCTTAGACGAAGCCGGCACGACGCGAACGGAGCTCGCTGCTTGGCGGGCGGGCTTAGCAGATGCGGCAGACTTGCGCGCAACCCCGGTAACTTCGTGGGATTGCGTGCGCTTGTTCGTGGCGCTACGGGTACTCACTTATGCGTTCTCCTTCATGCTTGTGAACTGGGAGCCCGTGATGATCTGGAAGGCCTCGCGATAGCGCTCGGACGTGCCATCGATGACCTCGGCGGGCAGGTGCGGGGTCTCCCCCGTCATATCCCAGTTGGCCTTGAGCCAATTGCGGACGAATTGCTTGTCGTAGCTAGGCTGGATCTTGCCCTCCTCGTAGCTGGCAGCAGGCCAGAAACGGCTGGAGTCGGGCGTGAGGCACTCGTCGATCAGCGTGACCTTGCCATCGATGACACCAAACTCGAACTTGGTGTCGGCAATGATGATGCCACGGGTCGCGGCGTACTCGGCAGCGGCCTTGTAGATCTTGAGGGAAAGGTCACGAATCTGCGTGGCGATGTCCTCGCCCACGATCTCGCAGCAACGCTCGAACGAGATGTTCTCGTCGTGGTCACCGATCTCGGCCTTCGTGGACGGCGTGAACAACGGCTCGGGAAGCTTGGAAGCCTCGGTCAGGCCCTCAGGCAGCTGGATGCCGCAGACGGTGCCGTTCTCGTCGTAGGTCTTCTTGCCCGAACCGGTCAGATAGCCGCGGACGATGCACTCGATAGGAATCGTCTGGGCCTTCTTAACCAGCATGGCGCGGCCAGCGAGGTAGTCACGATACTCAGCAAACTCCTCGGGGAAATCCGCCGGGTCGATGGAAACGAGATGGTTGGGAACGATGTCGGCAAACTTATCGAACCAGAATGCCGAGATGCGATTGAGCACCTCTCCCTTAAACGGAATCTCGTCGGGAAGAATGAAGTCGAACGCAGAAATGCGGTCGGTGGCGACCATCAGCAGGTTTTCACCGGCATCGTAAATATCACGAACCTTGCCACGGGAATCCGGACGACGCTCCATCGTTGTCACGTGAGTCACTCCTTACCTAAATACGACAGAAATGCGGGTTCTTTCCCGCATGTTTTCGCAAACTCGGAGCGGCAGGGACGCGGCCCCTCCTTCACCGAATAGCGAAAAGCTAGTGCTCCATTGTAGTAGATGCCGCGTCTGCCGTGTGCTCGCGGGGCAGATGAATTGTAAAAGTCGTACCCTTTCCAAGCTCCGACTCCACGGATATGTAGCCATGGTGACGCTCGACGATCTGTTTAGTCACGGCGAGACCCACGCCCAGGCCGCCAGCTTCGCGGGCGCGGCTGGCATCGGCGCGCCAAAACCGCCCGAAGATGCGCGACAGATCGTCCTTGGCAATACCGATGCCGGTATCAGAAACGGCAATGCTGACGTGCTTGCGGTCACTGAGCACCGACACCACGACCCAACCGCCCTCGGGAGTGTAGCGCATGGCGTTGCTCAAGAGGTTAATGACGCATTGCGTGATCATGTCGGGATCGGCCTCGATGACATCGTCGTGACCCTGGGTCTCGTCCGCAAAACGCAGGCGCAGATCGCGGTCGACAAACAGGCGCTCCTGGGCATTGACGATGGAACGCACGAAAGGAACCATGTCCACCGGCTCAAGGTTGAGCGGAGCCGTGCTGTTTTCCATGCGCGACAGGTCGAGCATCTGCTGCACCAGACGAGCCAGGCGACGCGTCTCGGAAGCAACGGTCTCCAAATGCTCATCGTCGGTGGGATACACGCCATCCTGCATGGCCTCGACCGTTGCGAGCATGGCCATAAGCGGCGTGCGAAGCTCGTGTGCAACGTCTGAGGTCAGGCGCTTCTCGTGTTTCATATCCTTCTCGAGCGAAGTGGCCATCTCATCGAAGGTCTCACCCAGCTGATCGATCTCGTCATCACCGCGCAGTCCCGTGCGAGCCGACAGGTCGCCGTCACGGATTTGCTTTGCGGTACTGGTGATGCGATGAATCGGCTTGGTGAGCATGCGCGACACGAGCGATCCGATAACGACCGAAATGCAGATTGCAACAACCGCGGCGAGGGCCATGGCGTTAAAGGTCTTCTCCCTAAACGCAGAGTCCGCCTTGGTGAGCAGAGCGTCGGAGCCGATGGCCCACAGCTTTACCTGTCCGACATGCTCGCCGGAAGACGTTACAATCTCGACGTCAGCAACGCTATCGGAGTCGGTTGGAGCAGACGAGACCGGGCTATGCGATGCCCTCTTGCCGCTCGTGTCGTCGGTCATAGCCTGGTTTTCGCGTACATCGGCGGTAGCGCTTGCCGAGGGCCAAGAATCGTCATAAACGATCACGCCCTTTTTATTGACGACCTGCATGCCCAGATCGTCGGAAACCAAACTCGACGTTGCGACCGTGCGCAGTTCTCCCGCGGTCCAAGAGCCGTTTTCCTCATATGAGGTCGCCAACTTCTCGGCAGCGGAATTTGCGATTTCGACGATATTGGAGCGTGTGTAATCCGAAAAGACCGTGCCCCACACAACAGAGACAACGCCCACCAGCACCAATACCGTCATGAGCGATGTCAGAGCAAAAGCAAGTGCCATGCGCGAGGGATAGCTCATCGTTGGCCGTGAATCGGAACGAGGCGTGTTCCAACTAGCCTTGGAACCCGCCTCGCTCTCCTGCTTGTGCTTTTGTCCGATTTCAAAGCGCGCAGGTGTCATATGTGATTTCCCTATTTCTCGTCCGACTTATCGGTCTTGGCCGGAGCCTCGAAGCGATAGCCGACACCATGGACGGTGTAGAGCCACTTGGGCTTCTTGGGATCATCGCCCAGCTTGGCGCGAAGATTCTTCACGTGGCTATCGATGGTGCGCTCATAGCCCTCAAAGTCATACCCGAGCACTTTCTCGACCAGCTCCATGCGGTTATACACACGGCCGGGATGGCGGGCAAGCGTGGTGAGCAGCTTAAACTCGGAAGCCGTCAGATCGACTTCCTTGCCCTCGACCAAGATCTTGTGGCCCGAGATATCGATGACCAGATCGCCAAAGTCGAGCACCTCGACGGCCGGCTCATCGGCCTGGTGGGCACGGCGGAACAAGGCGCGCACGCGCGCGACAAGCTCGCGCGGCGAGAACGGCTTGATCAGGTAGTCGTCGGCACCGAGCTCGAGGCCGATAATACGGTCCTCGATCTCGCCCTTGGCCGTCAGCATGATGATGGGGACATCCGAGGTGTCGCGAATGGTGCGGCAAACGCGCTCGCCGGGAATCTTAGGGAGCATGAGGTCGAGCACGACCAGGTCGAACTGATGCTTCTCGAACTCCTCGATAGCGGACTGGCCGTCGCCCACGCCCACAACCCAATAGCCCTCACGCTCGAGATAGGCAGCGACAGCGTCACGGATTGCCTTCTCGTCCTCGACCAGCAGAATCTTTTTTGCATCTGAAGCCATAACACGGCCCCCCTGTCTCAATTAGCTAAGAACAAGCTCATTTTAACGCACCTGAGCCCACCGGGTATCGCATGGGTGCGATAGCTCGGCGGGCGGTACTCATAGTCACAACGCGCTTATTCCCCTGTCGACGCCTTTTTAACCCCTCGGAGACTAAAGAGAGAACAAGCGAGCGGTAACTGTCTCGGGAATTCCCTGGCTGTTACGAACCGTTGCGTACGTTAAGAACGAGCTCGATTTACCCGCCGTAGCAGGATAATCGCCATACTCCAAGGCTCGGTCGGGCGACAGAAGCGAGCCGTAGGTCTTAGCCGAAGTGTCAATCAAAAAATGCGACGCCTGAACTTTAACCAGGTATTTGTTTTTCCTTCCCGCAGCGCACGCGAGCGGCTCACGCGACAGGAAGAGGTACGGCCCGCCCTCGTTACCGATATAGGTGCCCATATTACCCAGGCTGCCCACACCGCTATACGTCGCCTCAATGGAGAACACGAAGGTGTCTCCCATATACACGGCCTCGAAAGGCGAGACCGACGAAGGAAGCACCAGCTGAGCCCGCTTCGTGTTGTTGCCGTCAGTCAGGTCGATCGCCGTCATACCGTAATAGACGCCCTCATCATTGTGTACACGGGGCGAGATGGTCAGGATGCCGTCGCTCACACGCGGGGCGGATGCGAAGCGGCCCGTCGACTTCCAAATAGTCTCAGGCTTGGACTCGCTGGGCGACTGACGGTAGCAGTACGAATCGTTACTCGTCTTGGTGCCGCCGGACGAAGGCATCTTATACCAGATGACCGACGACCCATACGCCGTGAAGAGCGGCGGATCGTAGTTTTCGCCACCGCGGTCGAGCTCGACAGCGTTGCCGGTAAGGGAGGAGCCTGCAAGGTTTTGCGCATAGAGTTTCCAAGACGCATTGGCGAAGTTCATCTCGACCCACGCGAACACGCCATCACCCGCGCGAACGTCGTAAAACGCATAACCGGTTCCCTCAATGGGATCCTCAATAAGTGTGGTAAGCGAGCCATCGCCCAGGTTGAGCACACCAAGCGTATTGGCATGCAGGGCAGAAGCAGGCGCCATCATCGCGGCAGCGTAGTCGCCATCGCAGTAGTACAGCAGCGTGCCCAGCGGCAGCGTCCACGAGGCCGCGGGCTCAAGATCGATATCAACAGCTTCGTACTCATCAGTGATCGAAACAATCTTCGAATCGTCCTTGATAACCTGCGGCTCGCCAGCGGCGTCATCACTCGTGCCCGTTTTTTTCGAGCAACCGGCCAGTACGGCAGCAGCACCAGTAGCGGCGCCACCCAGCACAAAACCTCGACGCGTTATTCCATTCTTAAAGCGATCAGCGATGCTCATTAGGCGATCTCTGCGCGAGCGGCCTCGATAGCGCGCGTAAGCTGATCGGCGCAAGAGGTCTTTTTCATACCGCAGGTATTGCCGGCGAGAACCTCGATTACGCGATCGGCGGGAGCGCCCTCGACCAGCCTGGAGATGGCCTTGAGGTTGCCATCGCAGCCGCCAGTAAACTCGACGCCCAGCACCTTGCTGCCATCGTCAGAGAGATTGAGGTGAATATTGCGAGAGCATACACCCTGAGGCTTGTAGTCAAAACTAATCATTGAGATCCCCTCTCAGAAAGAAATTTCAGACGTCTATTATCCCCGCCTGGACCGACTTATTATCGCAAGCACCGATTCAACATCCTACGATGCTTGGACTGGTGGGGGCAAGATTAGCAGTCCGCACCCTGTACGTGGACCATGCGCTTCTCACGATACATATTGTGGTCGGCGACGCGATATACATCGGCCAGCGTATTTCCAGCCGTCTCGACGGTCGCCACGCCAATCGATGCGCTGACC
>USCS01000057.1 GCA_900552875.1 uncultured Collinsella sp.
TTTTTGCCGGCATTCCCGACCCTACGCAGCCTGCGGCTCCCGTGGTCGAGCGCGATCAGGCCGCCGAGGTTGCAAGCCTCGACAACGCGCTCAACAACCCCGACTTCACGTCGGTGTTTGCGCCCATCGACCCGCAGGCCAGCCGCAAAAAGATGGCCAAGCAGGCCGGTGTCGAGCCCGTCATCCTTATGGAGCACGTCACCAAGATCTACCCGGCACAGCCCAACAAGCCCGCGCTCGACGACATCAACATCGAGATCTATCCGGGCGAGTTCGTCTTTTTGGTCGGTCACTCCGGCTCGGGTAAGACCACGCTGCTGTCGACGCTCAACCGCGACGTCAAGCCCACGAGCGGTCGCATTTTGGTCGCCGGCCAGGATCTCATGAAGATCAAGAACCGCAAGGTTCCGTTCCTGCGTCGTCAGATTGGCGCCGTGTTCCAGGACTTTAAGCTCCTGCCGCAAAAGACCGCCTACGAAAACGTGGCGTTTGCCCTGCAGTGCATCGGCAAGCCCAAGGGCGTCATTCGCAGCCAGGTGCCCGAGGTACTGCGTCTGGTCGGTCTGGCCGATCAGATGGACTCGCTGCCCGATCAGCTGTCCGGTGGCGAGCAGCAGCGTGTTGCCGTTGCCCGCGCTATGGTCAACCGCCCGCCGCTGCTGATTTGCGACGAGCCCACGGGTAACCTCGACCCGGCGATTTCGCTGGGCATCATGAAGCTGCTCGAGCGCATTAACCGCACCGGTACCACCGTGATCGTCGCTACGCACGACCGCGAGATGGTCGATAGCATGCACCGTCGCGTGATCGCCCTCGAGGGCGGCCACGTAATCCGCGACCAGGAGAGGGGAGGTTACGGCAACTATGGCACCAACTAACGTGGGCTACTCGCTCAAAGAGGCAATCAGCCACTTCTTCCGTAACTGGACCACCTCGCTCGGCGCCGTTATCACGATTTTCCTTTCGCTGTTTATCATCGGCCTGTTCATTATGGGTTCCGCGATGCTGAACTCCGTGATCGGCACCGTCGAGGATCAGGTCGTCATCAACGCCTTTATTAGCGATGACGCCGACCGGGCAGATGTTCAGGCCTTTGAGGCCGAGCTCAAGACGTGGAGCAACGTCAAGTCCGTGACGTATAAGGACAAGGACGACGCGCTGGCTGAGTACACGAGCAAGATGTCGGGTAACGCCGACGCTACCATGAGCGCGCTCGACGGTCAGAACCCGCTGCCGGCTTCGTTTGCCATCGAGATGGACGATCCGTCCATGGTCGAGAGCACGGCTCAGAAGCTCAAGAAGAACGCCGATTTTCAGAAGATCGCGGACGACGGCGACGTCAACGCGAGCGTTCTGTACGGCCAGGAGGAAGTGAGCCGCCTGTTCCAGGTGACGAACTACATCCGTATCGCCGCCGTGGTGCTCGTCGGCCTGCTGACCTTTATCGCGTTCATTTTCATTAACAACACGATCCGCCTGTCCATTACGGCGCGTCGTCGTGAGATCGCGATCATGCGTCTGGTGGGCGCAAGCAACGGCTTCATTCGCGGGCCGTTCATTACCGAGGGCGTGCTGCAGGCCATTTTGGGCTCGCTGCTTTCCATCGGCGTGCTGGAGCTGCTGCGTAACCTGATGGTTCCGCGTCTGCAGGAGAGCATCGGCTGGATGTCGTTTGCGCTGCCGATGCAGTACTACCTGGTGACCTACGCCGCGCTGATTCTGGTCGGCGTCATTATCGGTCTCTTTGGTTCCGCCATCGCCATGCGCCGCTATCTGCGCGTGTAGGCGTGCTTGGAATTCGTTCCTTCAACGGGTCGTCTCTTTTGGGGCGGCCCGTTTTTTGTCCCCTAGGGATCATTTGGGTAGACTCTTGGGGTGTAAACGGCCATCGATAGTAAGGAGGCGCCATGGGGCGCAATAACAAGCATAAGCGTGGAGCTCGCAATAAGCGCGGGCCGGTGCGCAGCGAGCGTCGCCCGAGTCTGACCGGACGTGTGCAGCTCCATGAGCATAGCGCCTACGTTGTAACCGAAAACGGCGACTACAAGGTTATGGGCCGCGGCAAGCGCGAGATTATGGACGGCGATACCGTTGCCGTGAGCATTAAGAACAGCCCGCATGGCGAGCGACGCGCCGTAATCGAGGGCGTCGTCGAGCGTGCCGCCATCAGCGTGGTGGGCACGTATCAGACCGCCGGTCCGCTCGGGGTGATCGAGCCACTCGATTCTCGCCTTAAGGCCGATTTCTTTATTCTGCCGGAGGACACCTCGGCGGAGTGCCTGGGCGTTCACCCGGGCGATGTGGTCGTCGCACGCATTCTGACGTATCCGACGCGCCTGGAATCGGGCACCGTGACGATCGAGCGCCGTATTGGCGGCGACGATGCGCCCGATTTGGGCGTTCAGTATGTGATGGCGCGCTATGGCTATACCGATACTTATCCCGAGGCCGCGCTAACCGAGGCCGAGGCACTTTCGCTCGATGTTGCCTCGGCACTCAAGGACCCGCTCCGCCGAGACCTGCGCGACCGCTTTGTCATTACGATTGACCCAGTCGACGCGCGCGACTTTGACGACGCCATCTCGCTGGAGCGTACGCCCGAGGGTGGCTACAAGCTGGGTGTCCATATTGCCGACGTTTCGCACTATGTTGCCTGGGACGGACATATCGATTTGGAAGCCCGCCATCGCACGACGTCGGTGTATCTTGCCGATCGCGTGCTGCCCATGTTGCCCGAGCGCCTGTCGAACGATTTGTGCTCGCTGCGTCCCGACGAGGACCGCCTGGCGTTTACCATCGACATTGAGCTCGACGCGCAGGGTCGCGTGCGCCATTACGATCCCTATCCCAGCGTGATCCGCTCGCGCGTGCGCATGGACTACGACGGCGCCGAGGCACTGCTGGTGCGTGCCGGTGCGGTGGAGTATTCGGTGCTGGAGGGCGCCGCCGAGGATGTTGCCGCGGTTGAAGCCTCGCGCGAGGAAGCGCTCGAGCGCGGGCTTGCGTGCGAGGAAACCGCTCGCGGCTATAACGTCGACTTGGGGGATTTCCTCGTAGCTGCCAACGAGCTCGCCGAGCTTCGTCGTCGTATTCGTCGCGCACGCGGTTCGGTCGACTTTGATACGGCCGAGATCCGTGCGCTGTTGGACGAGGACGGTGTGCCCGTGCAGATCGTGGCCCGTGAGCGCTCGTGTGCCACGTCGCTGATTGAGGAAGCCATGCTGCTGGCCAACGAGTGCGTGGCGGAGTGGCTGGCCGACCGCGATATCGAGGCTTGCTATCGCGTGCACGACGATCCCAGTCCCGACAGCCTGCACGGTGCCGCCGTGGCGCTGGCACAGCTGGGTGTCATCGATGACCGTCGCGCGGCAGGCATTGCTCTGGGAAGCCCCGACGAGCTGCAGGCGGCGGTTGATGCCGCAGCCGGTACGGCCAACGCGCCGCTCGTCAACGCGTTGTTGCTGCGCAGTATGCAACGTGCACTGTACAAGCCGCGCAACGAGGGCCACTTTGCACTTGCCGCGCCGTGCTATTGCCACTTTACGAGTCCCATTCGCCGCTATCCCGACCTGGTGGTGCATCGCGTACTCAAGCTGCAGCTGGCCTACGAGCGGCTGGGCGGCAAGGACGCCTTGGTGCGTACGCCGCGGCTGATCGGTAAAGGTCGCGAGTCCCTGCCGCGCATCCTGCCGCAAATCTGCCGCGCATGCAGCGATGCCGAGCGTGCGGCCGATGCCGCCAGCCATGCGACGCAAAAGATCAAGATCGCCCAGTACTACGAGGACCGCCTGGGTGAGCGCTACGCCGGAACGATCTCTTGGGTCAGCAGCATGGGCCTCTTTGTGCGCCTCGATCTGACGCAGGTTGAGGGTCTGGTTTCGATCAAGAGTCTGGGCAACGAGTGGTTCGAGTTTGATGAGGACGCGCTCACGCTCACGGGCGCCGACACGGGTACACGCTATGAGCTGGGGCAGCGCGTGATCATCGAGGTCTCGCGCGTCAACACCACGCGCGGGCACTTGGATTTCAGGCTTATTCATTAGCCGGAATTTGGTGATTGATAGAGAACGGGGCGGTCTTTTGGGGCCGCCTTTTTTGTGGCGGTTCAATCGTCTTGCCGCTCGCGCGTTTGTGTCTTCCGCCTGCTATAGGGGAGATAAAACCTACCAAAATAAACCTGTCCCTTTTTGGGAGGTTTACGAGAGAGCGGGGATGAGATGACAACGGTGTACGGGTATGCGCGGGTGAGCTCGCGTGATCAAAATCTGAATCGGCAGCTGGATGCCCTGGGCGCCTATGGCGTTGAGCCGGCGAATATCTTTGCCGATCATGCGAGCGGCAAGGACTTCGATCGACCGCGGTATCGCGAACTGCTGTGCGCGTTGGATTCCGGTGATGTGCTGGTGGTACTTTCCATTGATCGGCTGGGCCGTAACTACAGCGAGATCCTCGAGGAATGGCGGTGCATAACCAAAGAGCTCGGCGCCGCCATCGTGGTGCTGGACATGCCGTTGCTCGACACGCGCGCCAGAGACTGTGGTGGGTCGGACGTGACGAGTGCGTTGATTGCCGATATTGTTTTGCAGCTGCTGAGTTATGTGGCGCAGGTGGAACGCGAGAACATTCACCGGCGCCAAGCCGAGGGCATTGCGGCGGCGCGAGCGCGCGGCGTGCGCTTTGGCCGGCCCCGCAAGCCCTGTCCCCCGCAATTCGAGCTGGTGCGCGATACCTACGAGGCGGGTGATATCACGCGGAGTCAGGCGGCAAAGCGGCTAGGCGTGTGCGTGGGGACGTTCGATCGCTGGATGCGCGAGATGGAGTAGGGGCGCCACGGTTCTTTGGCGCCCCGATTCGAACATTTTGGATTTCGCTACGGCGACAACTGCATTTGAGGGTACACTCGCTGCTGCTCAAAAAATGACGGAGGTTAGCCCTTGGCGCGTGTGAAGCACATAGTCGGATGGATTTCGGTTGTCCTGCTGGTCGTGACGCTGGCAAGTATTTGGATGCTGACGGAGCAAAACGTGGAGCAGACGTCATCGCTCAGCGAGTCCACTGCGCGCGCGGTGGAAGGGCAAAGCGTCAGCGTGCAGTCCGAGACTGCGGGGGAGACCCAGGCGGGAGATGCCGTCGGGGACGCGGGCTCAACGACTGCCACCGTTCATCCCGACCCGCTTGCGCCCGTTCGTCTGTGGATGGGTGCCAACATTCGTCGCGTCGCACATACCGTTGAGTTCTTCTTTGTTGGGCTGTTTGCCTCGTTAGCGGTGGTGTGCTTGGATAAGCGCGTGTCGCCCACTCGATTGTGGCGTGTGTCTGTCTTAGCCTTTTGCGTCGTTTGCTCCGTCGGCGATCAGGTGCATAAGATTTTTGTTCCCGGAAGGCATTTCGACGTAGTCGATTTGGGCTTCGATGCCGCTGGCTACATTGCCGCCATGCTGTTGGTACTGCTGGCGGCGGTACTGGTTCAGCGCGCGACCTGTCCCATTGGCGCCCATGCGAAACGTCGTTAACAACCCTGTTACGAATAATGCGACCTCGATGAATCATTTTGCGTCGCGCGTATTTCCGAGCGGTCGGATTTGAGGGGCGAGCGGTAGAACGCTCGCCCTTTGTGCGCCACGATGCGGCACAATGTACCGTAAAAGCTGTTTATATCCGGTACGAATCATTCGTTGGTCTTTAATTCTTTTCAACGGAGGTGTTTGAGATGACAAACGGATTGCTTTTAAGGCTTCGCGAGCGTGAGCTCAGCGCGAGTCCGGCGGAACGCAATGTCATCGCATACGTGAGTGCTCATCCGCATGAGGTGGTCGGGCTGTCCGTCCGCGGTCTTGCCGATGCCACGTTCTCCTCGCCCTCGAGCATTTTGCGTTTTTGCAAGCGCTTGGGTTTTGCGGGCTACAAGGAGTTCCAGCGCGAACTGATTGCCGAACTGGCGCTCTTGGGTGACAAGAAAGACGTTGCCCTCGAGGACATCTCCATGGACGACAGCGTCGAACGTATCGTGGGGAAGGTGATGAAAAGCAACGTGCGCACAATCGAGGCGACGGCGCGAACGCTCGATTACACCGTCTTGGAGCGATGCGCGGCCCATCTTAAACGGGCACGCGCGGTCAATCTGTTCGGTATCGGTGCCTCTCGTTTGGTCGCGCACGATCTAGCGCAAAAGCTCATGCGTGTTGACAAAGAGTGCCATCTGTACGACGACTGGCATGATCAGCTCCTGTGTGCCAAGAACATGCATGAGGGCGATATGGCAATCGCCTTTAGCTACTCGGGCTTAACGCAAGAAGTGCTGGACTGCACCGTCGAGGCTCAACGTCACAACTGTCCCGTTGTGGCCGTGACCAAGGTAGACGGATCGTCCAAGCTTGCCACCATGGCCGATGCCGTGCTCGGCGTTGCTGCAAGCGAGCCCTTGGTCCGCAGCGGTGCCATGGCCTCGCGTATGGCCCAGCTTATGGTTGTCGATGCCCTGTACGCTGCTTACGTTGCCAGCGACTACGAGCGGGCGACGCATGTCATTAAGCAAAACTACATCAAGAAACAGGAAAGATGAGGTGAATGAAATGCTCGATTTAACAAAATTCACGACTGAACAGCGTAATCAAAGGTCAATGGACCTCGATACGATGACATCGCTGCAAATCGTCACGACGATGAACGATGAGGATCTTCGTGCCGTCCAGTCGGTCACGAAAGTGTTGCCCCAGGTTGCCACAGCAATCGACTGGGCTGCTGAGGCACTCGAGCGCGGCGGGCGCGTCTTTTACATGGGTGCAGGCACCAGTGGTCGTCTGGGCGTGCTCGACGCTTCGGAGTGCCCGCCCACGTTTGGTGTGTCACCCGATCTGATTGTCGGGCTCATTGCCGGAGGCGAGACGGCGTTTATCAAGGCTGTCGAAGGTGCCGAAGACAGCGAGGAGCTTGGCGCGAGCGACCTGCGGGAGCGTGGACTTTCGGACAAGGATCTTGTCGTTGGCCTGGCAGCAAGCGGTCGTACTCCCTATGTGGTGGGCGGCCTTGTGTACGCCAAAGCAACTGGGTGCAAGACCATCGCAATTGCCTGTAACCAAGGGTCGAAGATCGGGGAGAGTGCAGATCTTGCCATTGAGCCCGTGCCCGGTCCCGAGGTGCTGACCGGCTCAACGAGGCTCAAGGCGGGAACGGTCCAAAAGCTCATTCTCAATATGATTTCGACCGGTGCCATGGTCAAGATTGGCAAGGTGTACCAAAACCTGATGGTCGATGTGCAGCAGACGAACGAGAAGTTGGTGGTGCGCGGCCAGAACATCGTGATGGAGGCGACCGGCTGCACGCGCGAGCGCGCTGTTCAGGCGCTTGCAAATGCCGGCGGCCACGTAAAGACCGCTATTGTCTCGGTGCTGCTGGACTGCGATGTCGAGCAGGCTGCGGTGGCTCTCGAGCGGGCGCGCGGCCATGTCCGTGCTGCGGTGAGTGGCCATGAGAAGGGCAACGCCGATGCCCAATAGGTGCACGGCGTGAGCAGATATGACATCAAGAAGAGGTACCCAATACAAGGAGGAGTTATGACGAACAAAGAGCTGGCTCAAAAGCTGCTGGACCTTTTGGGCGGTAAAGACAACGTGCTGGCAAACGCGGCGTGCATGACGCGCCTGCGCGTGACCGTCAAAGACACGGGCAACGTCGACACGGAGGGTATTAAGGCACTCGACGGCGTGATGGGCCTGGTCGAGGACGACACGATGCAGATTGTGCTGGGTCCGGGCAAGGTGAATAAGGTGCTCGAGGAGTTCTCCAAGCTCACCGGCCTTGCGAAAGGCGTTGCTGATGAGAGCGTGGTTGACGCTGCGGCCACAAACAAGGCCGCGCAGAAGGCCAAGTACGAGTCCAAGCCGGTTCAGGCCTTCCTCAAGAAGATTTCCAACGTCTTCGTCGCCCTGCTTCCCGGCATCATTGCGGCTGGCCTCATTAACGGTATCTGCAACGTCATCAATGTCTCGACGGCGGGTGCGCTTGCGGGCGAGTGGTGGTATCAGGGCATTCGTTCCATGGGTTGGGCCCTCTTCGCTTATCTGCCCATCTTGGTGGGCTATAACGCGGCACGCGAGTTTGGTGGCTCCGCTGCGCTGGGCGGTATCGCCGGCATGATGTGTATCGCCAACAGCGCCATGCCCCTGCTTGCGCCTGGCGCTGCTGATCCTGCCACTGCCATTCTGCTGCCGCTCACCAATGCGCAGTACAACCCCGCAGCGGGCGGCATGATCGCGGCTCTCATCGCTGGTGCGTTTTTCGCCTGGATGGAGCGTCAGATTCGCAAGGTCATGCCCAACGCGCTCGATACGTTCCTGTCCCCGCTGCTGGTGCTCATCATCGGCGCCTTTGCTCTGATGCTTGTCATCCAGCCGGTTGGCGCATGGCTGACGACCGCGATCTTTAGCGTCCTCACCTTTATCTTCGAGAAGCTGGGCGTCCTGGGCGGCTATATCCTGTCGGCAGGCTTCTTGCCGCTGGTGTCCGTCGGCCTGCATCAGGCGCTCACGCCGATCCACGCTATGCTCAACGATCCCGACGGCGCTACCAAGGGCATCAATTACCTGCTGCCCATCCTTATGATGGCTGGCGGCGGCCAGGTCGGTGCCGGTTTGGCGCTGTACTTTAAGACCAAGAACGCCAAGCTCA
>USCS01000058.1 GCA_900552875.1 uncultured Collinsella sp.
AGGTGGCTCTGCGCTATATCCTGAACGAGCACCACGGTGGTCGCGCAGAGTCGTACAACTTGTTCTTCTATCACCTGGGCGGTCGGACCATTGCCAAGGCGCTGCCGCGTTGGGTGGTTTCGCCCTACTTTGTCGGTTATCGTTTGGCCCAGGTCAATGCCGAGACAACGCTCGATATCGATGCTGAGCGCTTGCGTGCGCATCTGGAAACGCTCGTATAGCAAGATTAACACCCGTGTAATGCGGACAGTCTAGCGCGCCATGGCGTCGCGGCCGGCCTCGACACGCTTGCGCTGGGCGGCGCGCTCCTCGTCGGTCAGACGCTCAAAGAGATGCCCGATAAACGAGGCGAGTATCTGCTGAAACAGCGTTCCGCACATGACGGGAAACACGACTTCGCCTGGAAAGTACTGTGTGGCGATGACGGCGCCCGAAGAGATGTTACGCATGCCGCAGGTAAAGCACATGGTAGTCGTCTCGCTATATGGCAGATGCAGCGCACGGGCGACCAGAAAACCGACGACAAAGCCGCTGATGGCGAAGGTCAAAATAAAGAGGGCGACTTCCAGACGCATCGCGTTCATGTGCAGGACGTACTCGCTCATGGCGGTGGAGTTGGAGGCGATAATGCCCATCATCATGAACTTGCAGGCGGGCGAGAGCGCGGGGGAGAGCTTCTCGTGTCCCCATCCACGTGTGAGCTCGTTGATCACGATGCCGAGCACGGCGGGGATGGCGATCATAATGGCCATGTCCTGCATCATGCTCAGCACATCGATCGAGACGGTGGCACCCAGCAAGAGCTTCAGCGTGAGCGGAATCGTCACAGGCGAGATAACCGAGGACGTCAGGATGATGGTGAGCGCGAGCGGGCCGTTGCCGCCGAACATGCTAATCCACATAAAGGCAGTGACCGCCACGGGTACGCTGTACTCGAGCACGATGCCGCAGACAAGGTTGGGATTGGAGCCAAAGAACAGCGATCCCATGGCATAGGCTGCTATGGGAATAAGCACCGCCGAGACGAGCAGCGCCAAAATCAGGTGCAGGGGACGGCGGAACACCTCAGCGACCTGGTGGAAGGTGTTGCTGAGCGCACCTTGGAACGTCATAAAGGCGAAGAGGGCGGGAACGATGGGCTTGAGTACGCCGATCTGCTGGGGAAAGAGCACGCCGAGCGTTACGCAAATCGGAACGATGACCTGCATGTGCCCCGCGAGGAACTTTCCCAGTCCAACCCATTGCTTCATATGCCCCGTGACTCCCTTTATCCGCGAACTCGTTTGAATGGATATGCTAGACGCTCGCATGAGTCCATGCGTCAGAAACGCTCGATTATTTCGAGGCTATTACCGTCATCGTTTACCGAAACCACGGCGTGCTGCGAGGTTCTGCGTCCGTGCCGCACGGTATAATAAATCCGTTCAACAGATCTGCCTGCCGAAGCGGGCATACACAGAGGACTCATCGCTATGAACCGTGAGAGGTATCGCGGCGACCTGCCCCTATCGGAGGTGGGCGCCTATGTCATCGCTTAAGACGACGCATCGCTGGGCGGTCGCTCAGCAAAATCCCGAGCTCGAAAAGGAGCTTTCGGCTGGTCTGGGCATACCCGGGCTGGTGGCACGCATTATGGTTGCGCACGGCATTGCCTCGATTGAGGAAGGACAGCTATTTTTGACGCCTTCGCTCGACCGTGATTGGGCCGATCCGCTCGTCATTCCGGGCATGTCGGTTGTTGCCGATCGTGTCGAGCGCGCCATTCGCAACCACGAACGCATCGCCGTCTTTGGTGATTTTGACGTCGACGGCATTACGTCGACTTGTCTGTTGACCGAGGCGCTGCGGACGTTTGGCGCCGATGTCACACCATTCATCCCGCACCGCTTTGACGAGGGATATGGCCTTTCGCGCGCGGCGCTCGACCGCGTTAACGAGCTCGCTCGTCCCCAGCTGATCGTGACCGTCGATAACGGCATTGCCGCCAAAGAAGAGGTTTCCTATCTGGAGAGCCTGGGGATCGATTTGGTGGTCACGGACCATCACGAGCCCTCCGATCAGGTGCCGCAGGGCGTGCCCCTAACCGACCCTAAGCTCGAGGACGAGGGTCCTTCGCGTGAACTTGCCGGCGCCGGCGTGGCGCTCAAGCTGGTGCAGGTCCTGAGCGAGCGTTTGGGCAAGCCGTCGTATTGGCGCTCGCTGATAGAGGTCGCGGCGCTGGGCACCGTGTCCGACATGATGCCGCTCACGCCCGAGAATCGCGCACTGGTCGCCGAGGGCATCCAGCAGATGCGCGTGACGGCCCGCCCCGGTTATATCGCGCTTGCCGCACTTGCCAAGGCCGACCTTTCTACCATTACGGCCGACGGCCTGTCGTTTTCGCTCATCCCTCGTCTGAATGCTGCCGGCCGCATGGCTGATCCCAAGCTGGCGCTCGACCTGCTGCTTGCCCGCGACCCCATCGAAGCGAGCGCGCTTGCCGCCGAGCTCGAGGAAATCAATCGCCAACGCCGCGAGATCGAGGCCGAGCTTACGCGCGATGCCATGGCGAAGGTCGAGGAGACTTATGACGGCGGGCGCGCGATTGTCGTGGGCGGCGAAGGTTGGCACGAGGGCGTCAAGGGCATCGTGGCGAGCCGCCTGACCAACCGTTATCACGTGCCGGCGCTGCTGTTCTCGATCGAGGACGGTATCGCTCGCGGTTCGGGTCGCTCGGTGGGCAAAGTCAACCTGTTCGACGCCGTAGAACGCTGCTCCGACCTGCTGATTCGTCGCGGCGGGCATGCCGGTGCGGTGGGCGTGACCATCGAGGCATCCAAGCTCGATGAGTTCCGCCGTCGCCTTTCGGCCGTGCTATCGGAGCTTCCTGCCGAGGACTTTGAGGACACCGACGAGGTTGCCGCCACGGTCGACCTTTCCGAATTGAATATCGAGACCATCGAGCAGATTTCCCGCCTTGAGCCGTTTGGCCAGGGTAATAAGGTGCCGCTGCTGGCTGCCGAGGGCGTGACGATGTGTGATCGCGCCGTGGTGGGTAAGACTGGCGAGCACATGCGCTTCGTGGCGACGGATGGAGCCGCGAGCGTGCCGGCAATCATGTTTCGCGTACCGCAGATCGACAGGCTTATCAATTGCGACAGCGCCGTCGACTTGGTGTTCGAGGCCGTTGCCGAGCATTGGCAGGGGCGCGTGAAGCCCAAACTCATGATCAAAGATGTCTTGGTGCGCGATGCCACGGCGCCCAATATCGACGATCCGGCATGTGAGCTTCGCCGCGGCGTACAACCGGCGGATTCTGGCCTGCGCCTGGAGTCGCGTAAACGCGAAACGCTCGCTCAGCTTTCCTATACCGAGCTCACGCGCTCGCTCATTCACAGCTTTATCGGATCGAACCAGCCGCACCGCGCACAGGTCGAGGCGCTTGACGCCCTGGCCGACCACCAGAGCGTTTTGGCCGTTATGGGAACGGGTCGCGGCAAGTCGCTCATCTTTCATGTACATGCCGCACGCGAGGCGGTTCTTCGCGGGCGTGCGAGTATCTTTGTCTATCCGCTGCGCGCACTCGTTGCCGACCAGGCCTATCACCTTTCCTCGACGATGGCCGCGCTCGGCATTGGCGTTGGCGTGCTGACCGGCGAGACCGTGGAGGCGGCGCGCGATGACGTGTTTGCCGGCCTGGCTTCGGGCCGCACCGGCATCGTTCTCACGACGCCGGAGTTCCTGTCTATCCATCGCGATCGCTTTGCACGTTCTGGACGTATTGGCTTTGTCGTTATCGATGAGGCACACCATGCCGGTCTTGCCAAAGGCGGCGACCGGAGCGCCTACCTCGACATGCCCGATATTCTCAAAGCCCTGGGCGACCCCGTTGTCATGGCGGCAACGGCTACCGCGACGGCCCCGGTCGTGGCGGAGCTTGCTCGTGTATTGCCGATTACCAGGACGGTGGTCGACGAGACCGTTCGCGAGAACCTGCAACTCGAGGACGACCGTGACCTTGCGAGCCGCGAAAATCGCCTGGTGTCAATCGTGGCGACGGGGGAGAAGACCGTCATCTACGTCAACTCGCGCGACCAGTCCGTGGCGCTTGCCAAGACGTTGCGCAAACGCGTGCCCGACTGCGCGACCCATATTGCGTTCTATAACGCCGGGCTTGCGCGCTCCGATCGCCGCCGTGTCGAGGAAGCCTTTAGAGACGGAAGTCTCAGCTGCATCGTTTCAACTTCGGCCTTCGGTGAGGGCGTCAACCTGCCCGATATCCGCCATGTCGTGCTCTACCACATGCCGTTTGGTGCGATTGAGTTTAACCAGATGAGTGGCCGTGCCGGCCGCGATGGACAGCCCGCCGTGATTCACCTGCTCTATTCGTCGCGTGACGCTCGTATTAATGAGCGCCTGCTCGATTGTTACGCGCCCGAGCGCGATGAGCTTGTCACGCTCTATCGAGCGCTGCAGACCATGTGGCGCTCCAACCGTGGCAAGACGGGGGACGATTCATTCTGCGCGAGCGATATCGACATTGCGCAGATGTGTCTTGCCATCGATGCTCGCACGCCGGTCGACGAGCGCTCGGTGGAAAGCGGCCTGGGAATCTTCGAAGAACTCGGTTTCTGCCGCGTTTCGGGGTTTGACGATACGCGTCGCATCGCGATGGCGGAAAACCCCGGTCGCGTGCAATTAAGCAGGTCAATTCGCTATTTGGAGGGCTTGCGCTCGCGCATGGAGTTCACGGCTTTTCGGAGCTGGGCACTCGATTCGTGCGCTTCTGATATGCTAGCCAAAGTTAATCGCCCGATCGTACCGCGGGCCTAGGGGAAGGGGACCTCGATGGACGCCGCAGCCCGTACCGCCCATGATTCCACCCTCCAGCCGTTTTCGGAGATGGAGCACTATAAGCATGCCGATGAGCTGCCGCCCGAGATTATGGCGGACAGCTACGACAAGCTGGAGCGTCTGTGCCTCAAATATATGAACGAGGACGACTTCTCCAATGTGGAGCAGGCCTACTGCTTTGCTGCCGAGAAGCACTGCAACCAAAAGCGCCGCTCGGGCGAGATGTACATTAACCATCCCGTCGAGGTAGCTATCATTCTGGCTGACCTCAAGATGGACTGCGATGTGGTGTGCGCCGCGTTGCTGCACGATACCGTCGAGGACACCGAGACCTCGCTTGCCGATGTTTCGGGTCTGTTTGGCGAAACCGTGGCAGGGCTCGTCGACGGCGTGACCAAGCTCACCAACATTGAAGTCGACAGCATGGACGAGAAGCAGGCGCTTACGCTGCGCAAGATGTTCCTCGCCATGTCCAAGGACATCCGCGTCATCATCGTCAAGCTCGCCGACCGCCTGCATAACATGCGCACGCTTGCCGCTCTGCGTGAGGACCGCCGCCTGTTTAAGGCACGCGAGACCATGGACGTGTACGCGCCTTTGGCCGACCGCCTGGGCATGAGTTCAATCAAGTGGGAGCTCGAGGACCTGTCCTTTTTCTACTTGGAGCCCGATGCCTACCAGCGCATCGCGCGCATGGTATCCGAGTCGCGCGAGGTTCGCGAGCGTTATCTGGCCGAGACCATCAAGACGCTCACCGATGAGCTCAATCGCATTGGTCTTGAGGGCTTTCAGATCAACGGTCGTTCCAAGCACTATTGGTCCATCTATCAAAAGATGAAGCGCAAGGGCAAGGAGTTCTCCGAGATTTACGACCTGGTGGCGCTGCGCGTCATCACTCATTCGGTGCGCGATTGCTATTCCACGCTTGGTGCCGTGCATACCCTGTGGCATCCCATGCCCGGTCGTTTTAAAGACTATATCGCCATGCCCAAGGTCAATAACTACCAATCGCTTCACACGACGGTTATCGGCCCCACGGCCCGTCCGCTCGAGATTCAGATTCGAACCTACGAAATGCACGAGCAGGCCGAGTATGGCATCGCTGCCCACTGGCTGTATAAGAAGTCGGGCGGATCGTCTGCCTCCAAGACTAACGATGCGCAGCGTCTGGACGACCAGATCAACTGGCTCAAGCACTCACTCGACTGGGCGGCGTCTGACGAGATCACCGATGCCAAGGAATACCTGCATTCGCTGAAGGTCGACTTGTTCGACCAGGAAATTTTTGTCTTTACGCCCAAGGGTGAGGTCATGGCGCTTCGTGCCGGCTCTACACCGCTCGACTTTGCCTACGCCGTTCATACCGAGGTCGGTAACCACTGTGTCGGCGCCAAGATCAACGGTGCGGTGGCGCCGCTCACGCACGAGATCAAGACGGGTGACCGTGTCGAGATCCTGACCAACAAGAGCTCTAAGCCGTCGCGCGATTGGCTCAAGATCGTCAAGACGCCTTCGGCCAAGTCAAAGATTCGCCGTTACTTCGCCGCCGCGACCAAAGACGATGACGCTGCTGCCGGCCGCGATATACTGGCTAAGGACCTGCGCAAGCGCGGGTATGGCATCTCTACGCCGCGATCCACGCGTGCGCTCAACGCCGTGGCGGAGCAGTTTAACTTCAAGCAGCTCGAGGACCTTTTTGCAGCCGTTGGCGCGGGCAAGGTCGCCCCGCGCGCTGTGGGCAATAAGGTCGAGCAAATCTTGGACCCCAAGCCCGAGGAACAGCTCACCAAGGCCGAGGCTATCGCCGAGGTCGTCAAGCAGCCTGCCCGCGGCTCCAACCGCAAGCCGCAAAAGCGCGGCAAGAGCGCGAGCAACGGCATTATCGTCAAGGGCGAGAGCAACAGCGGTCTGCTGGTCCGTCTGGCGCATTGCTGCAATCCGGTGACGGGCGACGATATCGTCGGCTTCATCACGCGCGGCCGAGGTGTCTCGGTGCATCGTGCCAACTGCCCCAACGTCAAGGGCCTCATGGAGCACCCCGAGCGCATGATTGACGTAGAGTGGGATGGTGCTGCCGATACGCTTTTCCAGGTCGAGATTGTGGTCGAGTGCTTGGATCGTATGGGCCTGCTCAAGGACGTCACCATTGCCATTGGCGATGCAGGCGGCAATATCCTTTCCGCCGCCACCTCGACCAACCGCGAGGGCATTGCGACCCTGCGTTTTATGGTCGAGATCTCGGACGCGAGTGGTCTGGATCCGCTGCTGGCTTCTATCAGCAGCGTTGACTCGGTCTACGACGCGCGCCGCCTGATGCCCGGCGAGGGTGGAGCCCAGCTTAAGCGCCGCGTTTAGTCGCGACGAACGTGCCACATTATCGATATTCGCTACACTCGAGGCATCGTTTGATGCCTCGAGTTCTATAGAGAGGAGAGGGACATGAGTGCTGTGTCCTTGGATGTAACTCCCAAGGGATCGGTCGAGATCGAGACGCTCGTAAACGGTCCCATTCAGACCAATAGCTATGCTGTTATTTCGGACAATGAGTGCGTGATTATCGACCCCGCATGGGAAGGCGAGCGCCTGGTGGAGCATGTTCGAGCCGAGCATCCCGGCGTACGCATGCTTGGCGCCGTTTGCACTCATGGCCATGCCGATCATGTTGGTGGTGTTGCCGGCGTACGAACCGCCGTTGGCGAGGGCTGCCAGTATGAGCTGTGTGCTAAGGATGTGGCGGTGCCGCATGCGAACATCGAGGAACAGCGAGCTATGTGGGGCATTGAGACGCCCGACCCCGGGGAGCCGACGCGCCTACTCGCCGAGGGCGATGCTCTCGAGGTGGGCGATATCTGCCTGCAGGTGATCGAGACGCCAGGGCATACGCCGGGCGGGATCGTCTTGTTTGCTGCCACCGAGCAGGGATGCATCGCCTTTGTTGGCGACACCCTGTTCCCGGGTAGCCACGGCCGCACCGATCTTGCCGGTGGCGACGAGGCGGCGATTCTGCGCTCGCTCTCCAAGCTCGCCCGGCTTCTCCCGCCCGATACCGTTTGCCTAACCGGCCATGGCGATTCGACCACCATGGCACGCGAGCTCATGCAGAACCCTTTCATGCAGGTGTAGCTTTATAGTCAGCTTCTAAAGCACGAGAAGCGTCCAAACGTCAAGCTATTTTTCCCCAACGGGTCGATTCCGTAGGGCAAACGGTCAAAAAAAGTCTGTTTGGACGATATTCGTGAACAAACGAACGTTTATGCTCGGGTGCGCCGTGGTAAAATCTCAGGCGTTATCGGAGCAACCTTACAGGAGGTTTCTTTTATGCTCGTCAACGCAGCAGACATGCTCAAGAAGGCCGAGGCCGGCAAGTACGCTCTCGGTGCCTTCAACACCAACAACCTCGAGTGGACCCTGGCTATTCTCCAAGCCGCCGAGGAGGCCAAGTCTCCGCTGATCCTTCAGTGCACCGCTGGTGCCGCTAAGTGGATGGGCGGTTTCAAGGTCTGCGCCGACATGGTCAAGGCTGCCGTCGAGGCCACGGGCGTTACCGTTCCCGTCGCCCTTCACCTCGATCACGGTTCTTACGAGGACTGCTTCAAGTGCATCGAGGCCGGCTTCACGTCCATCATGTATGACGGCTCTCATGAGGAGACCTTCCAGCTTAACCTCGACCGCACCAAGGAGCTCGTTGAGCTTGCCCACTCCAAGGGCATGTCCATCGAGGCCGAGGTCGGCAGCATCGGCGGTGAAGAGGACGGTGTTGTGG
>USCS01000059.1 GCA_900552875.1 uncultured Collinsella sp.
TCCTTGAGCCGTCTGGGTATCGTGAAAGATCGTGCGCTCCCCCATCATCAAAAGTGACACACGCTACCTGTTGATGGGAGGCAACCATGGGCTTCTTTGACAAGATGTTCGAGAAGAAAGAGTGCGCGATTTGCGGTACCGAGCTGGGACTTCTAGGTAAGACCAAGATCAACGAAGGCTACCTGTGCAAAGAGTGCGTCGGCAAGCTCTCTCCCTTCTTTGGAGGCTATCGCTCTAGCACCGCGGACGACATTCGCGAGCAACTCGCCTACCGCGAGGCCAATGCCGAGCGCCTGGCATCGTTCAACCCCACGCGCACGCTCTCGGCCGGGCGCACCAATATTATGCTCGACGAGGACGCGGGCCTGCTGATCATTACTTCGCAGACGCGCTGGCGTGACGCCAACCCCGAC
This sequence comes from uncultured Collinsella sp., assembly GCA_900552875.1. GTDB lineage: Bacteria > Actinomycetota > Coriobacteriia > Coriobacteriales > Coriobacteriaceae > Collinsella. The sequence goes on from USCS01000059.1 coordinate 414, forward strand.
ATCATCGAGTTCTCTCAGGTACTCGGCTGCGACATGGACATCGATGAGCACCGCACCGAGATCTATCGTGAGACCAAGGACGGCGAGCGTGAGAGTTATGACCCGCCGCGCTACGACCTGGATTACGACTTCAATCTGACCATCCACGTCAACACGCCGTACTTTACCGAGATCGACCTGCGCGTGAACGACTCCACCATCGAGCAGCGCGGATCCATCGAGTACCGCGAGGCCAAGCGCCAGGCAACCGAGGTCCGCGATGCGCTGGTGCAGCTGCGCCAGGAAACGCGCGACAGCGTCGTGGCCGCTAAGGCCCCCAAGACCGCGGTCACCTGCCCCTTCTGCGGAGCCACCACCATTCCCGATGCCAGCGGGCGCTGCGAATACTGCGGCGGCGCCATCGGCGCATAGCCTCCGGCAGCGAAAGGACCGATCATGGCCTTCGAGAGCGTCAACTATCAGTGCCCCGCGTGTGGCGGCCCGCTGCATTTTGCCAGCGCCGAGCAAAAGCTCGTCTGTGACTACTGCGACTCGCGCTTTGAAGTCGAAGAGGTCGAGGCTCTCTATCGCGAGCGCCAGGACAAGGCAGATGCCAAAGCCGATGCGGCGGCCGCAACATCCAAGCCCGCATCCGACGATGCGGTGCAGGAACTGGCCCAAAACGCCGGCTATATCTGCTCGTCGTGTGGCGCCGAGCTGATCTCGGACGGCACCGTCGCCGTCTCCACCTGCCCATACTGCGGCAATCCCGCCGTGGCGCCCGGCCAGCTCTCGGGCGACTTCTCCCCCGACCTGGTGATTCCGTTTAAGCTCGGGCGCGACGATGTCTTGGCCGCGCTCAAGGAGCACTACAAGGGCAAGATCCTGCTGCCCAAGAGCTTTGTCACCGGCAACCACATCGACGAAGTCCAAGGCGTCTACGTGCCGTTTTGGCTCTACGGCGCCCGCGTGGACGGCGAAGTGCACTTTGACGCAACCAACGAGACCGTGACCGAGGAATCCGACCGCACCGTCACGACCACCGACCACTACGATGCCTACCGTAAGGGCAATATCTCGTTTGAGCGCGTGCCCGTCGACGGATCGTCCAAGATGCCCGACGGCCACATGGACGCCATCGAACCGTTTGACTACGACGCGCTGCGCCCGTTCTCGGTCGCCTACATGCCCGGCTACATCGCCAACCGTTACGATGAGGACTGCGAGACTTGCAAGGCCCGTGCCGAGCGCCGTATGGAAGAAAGCACGATCTCGGCCCTGCGCGAGACCGTTATCGATGAGTACGACGATGCCTCGGTCGAGAGCAAGCAGCTCGACTACACCTGGGAAGACAGCGACTACGCCTTGTTCCCCGTCTGGATGCTCTCGACCTCGTGGAACGGCAAGAGCTACCTGTTTGCCATGAACGGCCAAACCGGCCGTATGGTCGGCGAGCTCCCCTGCTCCAAGCCCAAGCTCATTATCGCCTCGCTGCTGTTCTTTGTGATCGGATTTGTCCTCTCCCAGATTCTCTTTATGGGCGAATACGCCTTCGATCCGGATTACCTCACCTTTGATATCGAGGGCATCCTCATCAACATCGTCGCGCCGCTGATCATCGTGATCATCGGAGACGTGCTGCTGGTAGGCCAGCTCAAGACGGCCAACGAGGCGACTCACGCCGACGAGTACTGCGGTGAGCTCGACCTGGTCGAGAAGCACGACACCTTCAGCCACACCGAGACCACCGTTGTCATGAAGGACGACAAGGACGACTAAGCAATCCGACCAATACCACCCGGACTTTGACGAGAAAGGAAGATCACCATGGGACTCTTGAAAGCTGGATTGGGAGCTGCCGGCGGCGTCATGGCCGACCAGTGGAAGGAATTTATCTACTGCGAATCGATGCCCGCTGACGTCTTGGCCTGCAAGGGCGTCAAACGAACCGGCGGCCGCAGCTCCAACACACACGGCGAGGACAACGTCATCTCCAACGGCTCCGTCATCGCCGTCAACGACGGCCAGGGCATGCTCGTGGTGCAAAACGGCAAGATCATCGAAGTCGCACTGGAGCCCGGCGAGTTCGTCTTCGATACCGGCAGCGAGCCGAGCGTCTTTAGCGGCAACCTGGGCGACTCCATCAAGGAGACCTTCGCCAATATCGGCAGCCGCTTTACCTTCGGCGGCGACGCGGGCAAGGACCAGCGCGTCTACTTCATTAACACCAAGGAGATTATCGGCAATAAGTACGGCACCGCCTCGCCCGTGCCCTTCCGCGTGGTCGACAACAACATTGGCCTGGACGTCGACATCTCCGTGCGCTGCAACGGCGAGTATTCGTACCGCATCACCAACCCGCTGCTGTTCTACACCAATGTATGCGGCAACGTGACCGATAGCTACACGCGCGACAAGATCGACAGCCAGCTTAAGTCCGAGCTGCTCACCGCCCTGCAGCCCGCCTTTGCCAAGATCTCGGAGATGGGCATCCGCTACAGCGCCATCCCCGGCCACACCACCGAGCTCGCCCGCGCGCTCAACGAGGTCCTCTCCGCCGACTGGCGCGACCTGCGTGGCGTCGAGATCGTGAGCTTTGGCGTAAACTCCATCGCCGCCTCGCAAGAAGACGAGCAGATGATCAAGGACCTGCAGAAGGCCGCCGTCATGCGCGATCCCACTATGGCGGCCGCCAATATCGCCAGCGCCCAGAGCGACGCGATGCGTGCGGCAGCAGCCAACCCCAACGGCGCGATGGCCGGCTTTATGGGCATGGGCATGGCAGGCGGCATGGGCGGCATGAACGCCAGCCAGCTGTTCGCTGCCGGCCAGGCGCAGCAGCAGGCCGCCCCGCAACCGGCTCCGGCCCCCGCGCCTGCGGCCGGCACGTGGACCTGCAGCTGCGGCGCCACCAACACCGGCAAGTTCTGCCCGGAGTGCGGCAGCCCCGCGCCCGCCCCGGCACCGGCCAAGTGGTTCTGCCCCAACTGCGGTAGCGAAAACGGCGGCAAGTTCTGCAGCAACTGCGGAACGCCCAGGCCCTAGCGCCCCTAACTGGTAATGAGCGGGGGATCCGCCACCCCCGCTGCCTTCTATGGGTTTCGTTCGATGAAGGAGGACACCATGAAGACAACGTTCAAAAAGTCCGTGCTCGCATTCCTGACATGCGTCCTGGCGCTCGCCTTTGCCCTGACGGGCTGCAGCGGCGGCGCCAAAGACCCCAAGGCCGACTTCGTCGGCAGCTGGGAGCTCTCGGGTGGAACCGTGGATGGCGAAGAGCTGACCGATGAGTACATGAAGATGCTCGAGGATTGGGGCGTCCACTGCGTCCTGATTCTCGATGAGGACGGTACAGGCGCCCTCGACCTGTTCCTTGAGGTTGTCGACCTTAAATGGGAGGCAAAGGACGCCACTACCGTAACTATCACCGCCGAAGATGAGTCGCACGACATGAAGCTCAAGGACGGCAAACTCATCCTCGAAGAGGATGACGGTAACCTCGTCTTTACCAAGTCCGACAAGGATCTGTCCGGCACGGTGAAGAAGGATCGCGAGGCCGCCGAGAAGGAAGATGAGGTCGAAGAGGCCGTCGAAGACGACGACGTCCAGAGCGTCGAAATCTCCCCCGCCGTCACCGTCGCCGATGACGATCTGTGCACCATCACCGTCACCGAGAAGTTCAAGGACGACTGGGGCGACATCGGCTTTGTCGTCAACATCACCAACAAGAGCGACAAGGACCTGACCTTCTACGCTCCCAGCGGTAAGACCAACGTCAACGGCACCATGAAGGAACCCTGGTTCTCGGCTCACCTGATGCCCGGCACCAACGCCACCGAGGAATTCACGTTCTCGAGCGGCGAGCTCGATAGCCTCGACGACCTGGTCAACACGACCATTGGCATCGACGCCTACCTGACCGATTCCTACGAGGACGTCGCCTCCTACAGCGCAACCATCGCGTAACGGCATGTAACATCAGCCGCGGATTGGCGGACACATCCGCGCGCACCAGACGGGGCCGCAGGAGTTAATCCTGCGGCCCCGTCGCTTTTATGCCGATGCGTACCGAGCGTTAGCGCTCCATGTTGGGAACAATGCTGCCCTCCGTTACCGCGTGCACGGCCAGGCGCATGATGTTGTCGTAGCCGGTCTTGTTGAGAATCTCCGAGATGCGGCGCTTGATGGTGCCCTCGCTCATAAACAACTCGGCCGCGATCTCGCGACGGCTCTTGCCTTCGCAGGCAAGGCACAAAATCGACAACTCAACGTCGTCGAGCGCCGCCGTGCCCGAAAAGATGCTTTCGGGCGGCTTGGGAAACGTGCAATAGCCCGCCAGCGTGGAGCGCATCACGGCAAAGAGCTCATCGATGCCGACGTTCTTGTACACAAAGCTGTCGACGCCTGCCTCGCGCGCCTGATCCACAAACGTAATCTCGGGCATGCCCGTCATGATAATGACGCGGCACTCGGGCAGCTGCTCTTTGATGCGCGCCGCCGCCACGATGCCGTTGGAATCGTGCTCGGTGCACACGTCCATCAAAATCATGTCCGGATGCTCCTTGAGCGCGACGTCCAAGGCATCTGAGGCATCGGCGATGGCGACAACAACGGTCATGTCGGGCTGGTCCCCAACGGAGCGCGCGAGGCTCTCGCGCAGGATGGCCTGGTCTTCGACGATAAGGATACGAATCATGAGCTTCTCCTTTGGACCGTTGCGTTGGAGTTCAGCGGAATGGACACCGCAAGCGTAAAGGGCGGGGCGGCATGGACCTCCAGGCTGCCGCCCAGATTTTGCGCGACATGCCTCATACCAGGAATACCCGTTCCCTCGCGATACGATACGGGAGCAGGCGCGCCGTCGTTTGATACCGTCATGTGGGCAATGGCACCGCCATCCGACCCCTCCTGCCACAGGCGCACTTGGACTTGGTGAGCCTGCGCATGCTTGGTGGCATTGGTCGACGCCTCGCGGATAATCTGCAAAAAGGCGGCAGCGACGTGTGCATCGTCCGGAAGCGATCCATCCACATCGATCTGCACGCTCACCAGGCCAAAGGCATGAACGATATCGCCGAGCTGCTCCGCCGGCTCGCTGTCGCCACCGCTACGCAGGTCGGCGGCAATCGAGCGCAGCAGCGGGTCAATCTGCTCGAGCGACTCGTCATCCAGACGCCCCTCCTCCAAGTATCGATGGAGAATGGACAGGCGCTGCCCGATCACGTCGTGTACGCGGGCGCGCATACGCAGGTAGGCCGCATTGTCGGCAACCTTTTTGACTTCTTCGATCTGGGCCTGGAGCTCTTGGCCCGCAAGCTCGAGCAGGTGGTTGGCCTGTGCCAGACGGTCGTGGGCATGTGCGTACTCCGTCACGTCCAAGCCGATAATGCGCTCAAAGGGGCGGCCCGAAACCATAACCTCATCGCACGCGAACAGACGAATCTCGGAGGGGGAAACCTCGACCACCGCACGTGCCTCCCCAAAGCGGTCCAGGTCGATTCGAACGCGGTTTTTGCTGCTCTCGGGCATCTGCGCACTGAGTTTTCGAAGACCGCCCCACGCATCGCTCATGTCGTGCAGGTCGGTGGGCATGTGAAGCTCCACAAGGTTCCTGCGCATGCAGCGGTTCATGAGCAACGGGCGGCCCTTCGAATCCAGATACAGAATGCCGACGGGGATCACGTTAATGGTCTCGATCGTCGAAAACGCCGTGATGTCCTCCTGGCGGTTGCGCACGCCCATCAAAAGCGCCGCGATGGAGCGGAACAGGAAAAACGCGCCCTCCGCGATAAGGACTGCGGGCCACGCCGAACCCATGACGTAAACAACCGGCGGCGTCACGGCGGCAACAAGCAGCAGCTCAACCATCATGACGGGACGACGATAATGCACCATAAGGACCACGCCATAGGCGGCAATCGCGGCGTTGAGCCATAGCAGCGCGCCCGCCGCCTCGGCGGCGACATAGAGCGGCGCCACCAGATACGACCCGCTCGACGCGAACAAGATGACGGCCGAGATAATCAAGTGCAGCACAAGGCTCGCCTCGTAGGCGCAAATCACTTTGCGGTTGTAAGACGAACGACGCGATGCGATCAGCGGAACATGAATGGTCTGCAAGCACGCCACCAAGGCAAAGAGCACATCGAGCGCAACGATCTGGGGAAGGATAAGCGGCATCGGCATCATCACTCACCCGCCCGCGGCATCAGCACGATCATACGCAGCTGACCGGCCTCGCCCTCAAGACGATACGCCACGTTACGCCCCTGCAGTGCAACCTCGAGCTCGTGCGCGGCGGGCGCCTGCGACAAGTCTTCCTCGTCGTTGGAAAAGAGCGTGGCACGCAGCTCCACGCTGCACGAATCGTGTTCGCTCAGATGGTACATGAGTGCCGGATGATCGGTGGTGTAGGCGAAAAACGCAAAGTCATACACGCAGTCGTACAGCGCGCTTACCGTACTGGCATGCATCGGACGCTGCATGGCGATGATCGAAGCGCAGTCGACATCGATGGTGCGCAAGTCACTTGCTAGCTCGTTGGCAATGAGTTGGATGCGATCACGGTCAAATCCGCTTTCCCCATGCTGCGCCAACGTGAGCGAGCCCTTGCGTTTGCAATAGGCGACGAGCATCTTGGCACATTGCAGCATGCGATAGCGCTCGTGCGAGGATGCCTCATCGGTTAACGGCGGCAGCGAGCTCAGCAGCCCATACATCTCATCGAGCGCGCGGGCAAGCGCCTGGTCAACATCTTTGACCAGCAAGGCCTCGGCCTCCTGGTCGGCAAGATGCGTCTTAAGATCGTAGTCGGCCGTAAGCAGTTCGTTTTGGCGCTGCAATTCCATGCGCCGGTACGCCAGCTCGCGGTTGAGCTCGTTGAGCTCCGATACGTCTTGGGCGAGCAATGCCGATCCGCCCAGCAGCGGAAAGGCGCGGTACATCACATCGGGATCGGACGCCACGGTAAAGGCGTGGGCATGCCCGTGCTCCTGAGCGCGCAGCTCTTCGCGCACGCCCGCCGGAATCGGCTTTGATACCGGCGTGGCATAGACTTCCTGCAGGTCGCGCGTTATAACCTTAAGATCGAGCGGCAGGGTGTCGAAAATGTTGGCAATGCCGTGGTACGACGGAATGACGCCGCAATCGAGGCAAATCTCGAGCGTCACCACGCACAGCACGCAATAGACGAGCGAAAAGTTGAGCTTCCATGCCCAAGGCACGCGCAGGGCGTACGAAATGGCAAAGAACGCGCCGCCCGACAGCACGAGTGCCGCCGTGCCCGAAAAACGTTGGACACGATAGGACGAGGAGCGCCCCACCAAAATGAAAAAGGCCACGAAGTTAAAGGCCGTCCATATCAGAACGGCAAAATAACCCCAGCCGTACGTGTAGTCGTTACTCCAGGTGTCGCTTGTGCGATCAAAGTGGAATACCTGCCGGTGGAAATCGTTGGTGAGCACAAACCCGATGAGCAGGATAGCCGCGATCCACAGGGCCGTACGGCAGCGGCGACCCACGCGATGTTGTTCCAACCCTGCAAGGCGCAGGCCGCACAGCTGGTAGAGGAGCGGAATGAGCGTCATGGGCACATAGTACAGGTACCACAGCACGGTGGCATAGAACGGCGTGAACGACTTTTACTTGAGGATGACCTCGATCATCCACAGGGCGCTGATGGTGGCAACGGCAACGAGGCGCCGGCGCAAGACGTAATCCAGACAGCGCAGATAGACCAGCACACCCCAGATTGAGAACGCGACGGCAGCGACAAGCAGCGGAATCGAGCTCGAATGGATAAGCCCGTCCACGACCTCTTTGGACACCTCGCTATAGATGGGCACGGTGTTGGAGAGCTTGGGATCGGAAGCGAATGACGCCGGCAAGACCGCCAAAAGCAGAAGAAACAGTGCGGTTATGACGCCGGCAATGACGAAGGCGCGACGACGGTACACCAGGTGCGTTATGCCAACGAGGAATCGCGGCATGGCGAAGAGCCTGCCGCCCCTGGGATCCGCTACCGGCGCGGATCGGGCGGCCGCATGGCCGATATGTCGCTCGCGGGTACCCATAGTGCTTTTAGTGTACCGACAGGCGGGCTCAAAAAACGGGCCGCATGTCCCAAAATCCGTAGACGGCAAAGCGCCCGACGAGCACAA
>USCS01000060.1 GCA_900552875.1 uncultured Collinsella sp.
CGCGATCCGGTCGTGGCGTTCGGTCAACTAAACCTAGCAGGCGGCCATGATGGGGGCAGCGACCTGCTTCTTACGGGAGAGGACGCCCGGCATCCAGACGCCGTCGTGCTCGTCGGCAATGCCCAGGCCCTTCTGAGCAGCCTCGGTCTCGCCCTCGAGCAGGACCTGCGAGCCCTCCTCCATGATGTCGGTGATGCACAGGACAATGCCGTCGGCACCCTTCTCGGCGGCGTAGGCGCGCATGGCCTCGCGAATCTCGTCGATCATGCCGAGTGCACGGGTCTTGTCGACGGTCTCGTACTGGCCGATGAGCAGCTTCTTGCCAGCGGGCTCGAACATCTTGATGTCGTTGCCGACCATCTCGGCAGCGGTAAAGGAGCCGGACGGACGGGTGAGGAAGACCTCCATGCCAAACTTGACCGGGTCGACGCCCACCTGCTCGCCGAGCTTGGCGGCGACGGCGCGGTCGACATCGGTGGTGGTGGGGCTCTTGAGCATGAGCGTGTCGGTCATCATGGCCGAGAGCAGCAGCTTAGCCTGGACGTCGGAAAGCTCAACGCCGAGCACGCCGGCGAGCTTGGTGACGATGGTGCAGCTGGAGCCCCAGGGCAGGCAGATGTAGTGCAGCGGGCCGGCGGTCTCGAAGTCGCCGATGCGGTGATGATCGACAACGCCAAAGACCGTGGCGTCCTTAAGGCCGGCGACGGACTGGGCAGACTCGTTGTGGTCGGTGAGGACGACGAGCTGACCGGCCTCGACGGACTCGATCACGCGGGGCTCGGCGATGCCGGCGTCGGCGAGCAGCTTGGCGGACTCGGCCGGAAGCTGACCAAGGGCGCAGGCCTCGTAGGTGTTGCCGGCATACTCAACCTGGTTGAGCAGCTGGGACAGGACGACGGCGCTCATGATGGCGTCGTTATCGGGGTTCTGGTGACCAAAGACAAGAACGTTTGCCATGGATATCCTCCACTTGATATGTGTACTTGGACGTAGCTATGGTAGCACGCCGATGCCGAGCCTTCGCAGACGGAAGGGTCACGGCATATTTTAGGGCAGGCATGGGGGCCAAGACTGTCCCTTTTGCACCGTGTTGGTGCAAAGTAACCTGACCCCCTTGCACCAGCTATTTACCGGCGGCGCGCAGGGCTACGTAGGCGGCGCCGATGATGCCGGCGTCGTTGCCGAGCGAAGCGACCTTGATGGGCGTCTCGCGCGAGGCGGAAAGCGCGTAGCGCTGGAAGTGCTCGCGAACCTTGTCGAGATAAACATCGGCCGAAGCGGACGCGCCGCCACCGATCAGGAACATCTCGGGGTCGACCACGTTGGCGATAAGCGCCAGGGCGCGGCCAAGGTAGTCGGCCATGGTGTCGGCTGCGGCCAGCGCGAGCTTGTCGCCCTCGCGGCAGGCCTGGAACACGTCCTTGGAATCGGAGGGGCCGGTGAGCTCAATGGGCTCGACGCCCGCCTTCTTGCACTCGGCAAGGTAGTTGCTCACCACGCCGGTGGCGCTGGAATACTGCTCCAGATGGCCATGGCCGCCACAGCCGCAGGTGCGCTCCTCGGCCGGGTTCAGGCACATGTGGCCAATCTCGCCGCCGGCGCCCACAACGCCCGATACCACGTCGCCGTTAACGATAACGCCGCCGCCCACGCCGGTACCGATGGTGACCATCACCACGTTCTGCACGCCCTTGGCAGAACCGAGCCAGGCCTCGCCCATGGCAGCGGCGTTGGCATCGTTCTCATACTTAACAACCGCATCGGGGCAGTGCTTCTGAATGGCGACCCTCAGCTCGGGCAGGTTAATGGCAATGTTGGCCTTGACCTTGGCATCGCCCGACGCCGGGATGGGACACGGAACGGCCAGGCCAATGCCCGCCACAAAGGCACGCGGAATCTGTGCCTTGGCGACCACCTGGTCGATAGCCTCGGTCACCGCGGCAAAGCCCGCGGCGTCAACGATAGGAGGCGTGGGCACGCTGGCCTTGGCAAGCAGGTTGCCGTCCTCGTCGAACAGGCCCTCCTTAACCGAAGTGCCGCCGACGTCGATGCCGATGTAGTACTGCTTAGGTTCCATGGGAGCCCACCTTTCTCGTTTAAACATTGCCTGTATGGTACCGCTCTCAAGGCAAAAACCTACCAAAAAGGGACAGGTTTGTTTTGGCAGGTTTTATCTGGGGTAACGCAATTGGCTGCCCAACAGGCCGCGCAAGACCATCCCCAAAAATAAAGGCGCCGGGAGGCGGAGGCTCCCGGCGCCCGTCAAAGGGACTATGTTGTCTGTTGGACCGCACGGTCCGTCGCGGCGATAACGCCGACTAGGCCTGAAGTGCCTGCAGCTGCTTGTGAACCTCGATGAGCTCCGTCGCCATGACGCGCATGGTCTCGGTGCCGGCCATCTGGTCCTCGGCATGCAGCAAAATCAACGGGGCCTCGCCGTTACGCTCGCCGTTGGCCTCCTTCTTCAGAAGCCCCATGTGAACATCGTGGCCACCGTTATAGGCCTCGTCGCCCTGCTTGATAAGCTCCTCGGCGGCGTCAAAATCGCCCTCCTTGGCCTTTTGCACGGCATTGATGTACATGCTCTTGGCGGTACCGACGTAGCTGATGATCTCAAAGCAGGTCATCTGCAGTTCGTTCATATCCTCCATACAGAGCACCTAGCCCATCACGCTGACGCAGTGGTCGATGATGCCGGCAGCGTTCATGCGGCCGTAGTCGACCATGTTGATGACCTCGACCGGAAAACGACCGGCGGCCTCCTTCTCAAAATCGCCCTTGGTGTAGCCGATCTGCGGACCAAGCAGCAACATGTCGCACTCGTCCAGGTGATCGTGGGCCTCGTTCATGGGACGAGCCTCGACCTCAATATCCAGACCACGGTTTGCAACCTCGGCCTGCATCTTCTGGACCAGCAGGCTCGTGGACATACCGGCATTGCAGCAGAGCATGATCTTCTTCATGGTTTCCTCCTTATAACTGCGCGGCGCGCAGACGACAACTGGTTTTATTCCTTGCGGCTATTGTGCCCACCCCCCTGCATCTTTACACAAGGGAGAGAGCTGCGGGCACCGGCGCCGCGTACCGGCGCCCGCAAAGGTGAAAGGGACGAACGTTAGGCGTTCTACTCGGCGAGAGCCTCCTGCTTGGCGATTGCCTTCTCGGAAATCTTCATAAAGGGCAGGTAGACGGCCATGCCAATGACAATCTCGATAGCCTGCCACACGCCAGCGCGCCAGTCAAAGCCCGTAGCGAGCAGGGCATTGATGACGGGAGGCATGGTCCAGGGCACCTGGGCGATGCAGGGGCTGATGATGCCTGCGCAGGTAAGGCCATAGGTGATGCCGATGAACAGGTCGGGAAGGAGGACAAACGGGATCATGAGCGGCAGGTTGTACACGATGGGGTAACCGTAGATAACCGGCTCGTTGATGTTGAACAGACCAGGCAGGATAGCCATCTTGGAAACGGTCTCGGAAGCCTTGTTTTTGGAGAACAGGAGCGTGTCGAGCAGGAGCATGAGGGTGCAGCCCGAGCCGCCGATGAGGGCGAAGCTGTTAACGATCTGCATGTTCATGTAGTGATCGGGCTGGATGGTGCCACCGGCGGCAAAGGTAGCCATGTTGTCGACGATGAGCATGGTCAGGATCGGCTCGACGGTAGCGCCAGAGATGGTGGACTGGTGAATACCGACGCAGAACAGCAGGTTAGCAAGGGTGTAGATGAGGATAACAGCCCACGGACCAGCGTTCATGATGCTCTTGAGCGGGTTGGAGATGCACGTGGAGATGATGGTGCACAGATCGGTGCCGGCGCACACGGCGAGCAGGGCTGCGGCAAGAGCGAAGACCGCGAGGTTAAGCAGCATCGGAATCATGACGTTGAAGGAGTTGGAGACCGCGGGAGGCACGCCCTCGCCCAGCTTAACCTTGAGCTTCTCGACGCCAGAAATCTTGATGAAGAGCGAGACGGAAAGCAGGGCGATGATAATAGCCGAGAACAGACCGTTGGTGCCGGTGTTGGCAGTCGAAAGGGCGCCCGTGACCTCTGCGGAGGTGATCTTGTCGGTGAGCAGCGGGCTCGTGGCGGCAAGCGAAGCGGTGATCTGCTGCGGCATCATGATGACGAAAGCAGAGATAGCGACGACCACGCAAGCGAGCGGGTTATCGAAACGCTTGTTCTTAGCGAGGCTGTAGCCAATCAATCCGGCCAAGATAATGGCAGAGACGTTGAGGGTGCCCAGCGTAATTGCCGAACCCCACGTCTGAAGGTTGGCAAGGCCCGCCGCATCGAGCGGGAACAGAGGGAACACGACGTTGTTAATAAGAACCGCGATACCCGCAAGGATATAGAGCGGCGTGATGGTCGCGAAGGCGTCACGCAGGGAACGCAGGTGAACCTGGTTTCCCACCTTCGCAGAGACCTCGGCAAACTTGTCGAGGAAGCTCTTTCCGTTGTCACTGGCCATGATTGCTCCTAACTTTCAAATCCGGCCTTTTCCTATGCGCACGGTGGTCTGTCGCCCTCTGCCACCAGATGTGCCATGTGTTGCGCGCAGCGGCGCGCGGTCTGGGCGTTCGCCCGTTCGCTAATCAACCACGTGAGTCGTGGCGACCTGCTTGAGCCAAGCTGCCGACTTCTTAAGGCGGCGCTTGTAGCCGTCCATAAGGTCGACCTCGACAAAACCGTAACGGTTCTTAAAGGCATTCGCCCAAGACCAGTTATCGATGACGGCCCAATAATGGTATCCACGGCACTTGGCGCCCTCGGCAATTGCCTTGGCAACCCACTCCAGGTGCTGGCGTACAAAGTCGACGCGGTAGTCATCCTGGATGGTTCCTTCGGCGTCTCGGTTCTTGTATTCGTCCATGATGCCGATGCCGTTCTCGGAAACGAACCACTCAAGATCGGGGTAGTTCTTAGCGCAGTCCATGCCAAAGTCGTAGAGGCCCTGCGGGTAGATCTCCCAGCCGCGGCTCTCGTTCATAACGGCGTCGGGCCACACGTACTCGTCGGCAAAGTGCGGCAGACCGTACTGGTCGATCTTGCTCGCCGGCGCCTGAACGCGCGTGGGGTGGTAGTAGTTGCAACCGAGCCAGTCGACAACACCCTGCTTAAGAATCTCTTGGTCGCCGGCACGGAACGGAAGCTTAACGCCGCCCTCGGCCAGGCTGTCGAGCACGTCGGCGGGAAGCTCGCCCTTGGTAATGAGGTCGAGCCACCAGCGGTTGTTGATGCCGCTGGTCATACGCACGGCCTCGAGGTCCGCCTCGCTGGGGTTCTCCTTGGTGTAGACCGGGGTAAAGCAGTTGATCATGCCGATCTTGGCATCGCTGCGAACGGCGCCCTCGTCATAGGCGCGACGGTAGTTGGCCACGGCCAGCGCATGTGCCAGCGAGATGTGATACTGCACGGTGCGAGCGCGGCTAAAGTCGTGGAGCTGCGGGAACCACACGCCCTCCTGATAGCGCTGCTCGGGCTCGACGATGGGCTCGTTAAAGGTGAACCAGTACTTGATCTCCTGGCCAAACTCGTGGAAGGCGACGTCGGCGTAATGTGCGTAAGCCTCGACAACCTCACGGCTCTCCCAGCCGCCACGGTTAAAAAGGTAGGTGGGCATGTCAAAGTGGTACAAGTTGACAAACGGCTCCAGGCCGGCTTCGCGAGAGGCGCGGAACAACTCGTGATACCACGCGGCGCCTTCCTCGTTGAGGTTGCCGTCGGCATCGAGCAGACGGCTCCACTGGATGGAAGTGCGATAGGTATCCAGGCCCAAGTCCTTCAAAATGCGAAGGTCTTCCTGGTACTTGGCCATAAAGTCATTGCCGGCGTAAGAGCCAACGCAGTTGTAGAACGAGCCCAGATCCTGGATGGACCAGGTGTCCCACAGGTTCTCGAGCTTGCCGCCCTGGTTCCACTGACCCTCAGTCTGCGGGCCGGACATAGCAGCGCCAAAGAAGAAGTCGTTGGGCAGCTGATACTGTGCCATCAAAGTCCTCGCTTTCGTGTTCTAGAGCTTCCGGTTGGAGACGGGTTTGCTTTGGCAGGTTATCCGGCGCGGGCGCGCACCGGTCATACCGATATCCAACCCGCCAAAACAAAACCGTCCCCAAACGGTCGATCCTGTTCTGCGGAAAGATTCCGTTCGTTGCTTAAACTATAGCGCTCTAATTCTAAAAGTAAAGCGTCTTTTTCTTTTTTCTTTCTCGAGCTTCTTAGATAAAGGTTATATGGGTGCCTTGTTAAGGGTTATACTTACTTGCGTATTGATATATGTCGGAAAGGAGGTTCAATGATTCCCAAATACGAGGCGATAGCTGCAGATATTCGTCGAAGCATCGAGGATGGCACTCTTAAACCGGGCGACAAGCTTCCCACCGTCGTTGAGTTCTGCGAGCTCTATAGCGTTTCCAAAATCACCGTCAAACGAGCTATCGAGCAAATCACCGAGGAAGGTCTTATTACCAGCCGACGCGGATCGGGTACCTACGTTAAGGACACGGCGGGACTTCCCGGTCAGGCGTTTTTCCAGGGCAAAAACGACCGTGCCCAGGGCTTTTCGTATGAGCACCGCGGGGAGAAGGTGACCTCGGTGGTCTACGATTTCTCGATTGTTAATCCACCAGCGGACATCGCAGCCCAGCTGGGAATTGCCGAGGATGACTTTGCCTATCACATCGTGCGCGTGCGTCAGGCCGATGAGAAGCCCATCGTTATCGAGTACACCTACATGCCCCTCGAGCTGATTCCAGGCCTTAAAAAGAAGGACCTGTACGGATCGGTCTACCACTTCATCCGCGAGCAATGTGGGCTGAAGATTTCGAGCTTCCACCGTACCATTCGCGCCGTGGCAGCAACCGAGGAAGAAGCCGAGCGCTTGGACACCAAGCCTGGCTCTCCCCTGCTCGAGCTCACCCAGATTGGCTTTTTGGACAGCGGCGCCGCCTTTGAGTATTCGGTCTCGCGCAACGTTGGCGACCGCTTTGAGTTGCACAACGTAACGTTGGCATAGGTTTTTGTAGTCATCCGGGCGCTCGCTTTGAGCTGTTTTGTGCAGCGCCCGCGCAACACAATGGGGGTATGAACATGTCCGATTTGATTAAGCTGACGCCGATCTTCCACGAGAAGATCTGGGGCGGTCGCCAGCTCGAAACCGTATTTGGCTACGACATTCCCGATGGACCCATCGGTGAGTGCTGGGCCATCTCGGCCCACCCCAACGGCGACTGCCAGATTGCGGAAGGCCCGTATGCAGGCCACACGCTGTCGTGGCTGTGGGCCGAGCACCGCGAGCTCTTTGGCAACTGCGAGGGCAAGGAGTTCCCACTGCTCATTAAGATTCTGGACGCCAAGGACGACCTTTCGATCCAGATTCATCCCAACGACGAGTACGCCGCCAAGCACGAGAACGGCAGCCTGGGCAAAACCGAGTGCTGGTATGTGCTGGACTGCGAGCCCGGTGCCACGATCATTGTCGGCCAGCGCGCGCACGACCGCGCCGAGGCCGCGCAGATGATCGAGGACGGCCGCTGGGACGACATGCTCAACGTACTGCCGATCCACAAGGGCGACTTTTTCCAGATTGATTCCGGTACCGTTCACGCCATCAAGGCCGGCACGCTCATTTTGGAAACGCAGCAGTCGTGCGACGTGACGTATCGCCTGTACGATTACGACCGCCCCGGCACCGACGGCAAACTGCGTCCCCTGCACATTGAGCAGAGCCTCGACTGCATAAACTTTGATGCTCAGGCTCCGACCGACGGCACGGTGACCGCACCCGAGGTGGATGGCGTGACCGAGCTCGAGTCTTGCCCCTGCTACACCGTCGATCGCGTGCGCGTTAACGGCAGCAAGACCCTCGACCAGCGCTGGCCCTTCATGTGTCTGTCGGTCATCGACGGCGAAGGCACCATCTGCGGCGACCCCGTCCACAAGGGAAGCCACCTGCTGGCACCCAGCACCGTGGACAAGATTGAACTCGAAGGCAAGATGGAGCTGATCATCTCGCACCTCTAGGTCGCACCAACAACCCAAACGCAACAAGGGGCTCTCCCGTCCATGTACGGGAGAGCCCCTACACGTATCTATCTATCAGCCCACCCGGCTCTCCAGATCAAAACGCGAACGAGCAAAGCAACGTTCGCAAGCAACGTTACCCAAGGACCTGGGCGGGCGTATGGGGCAACATCGATCGCGAGTTCCGCACGCAAAGGAGGCCACTTAATGTGGCCTCCGTCTTGCGCAGGACTGCCCGAGCAGGCGATGTTGCCCCATACGCCCGCCCAGGTCCGCCGGGATTACGACAGCTTGACGATCGGTGCAAAGCCCTTCATTAGCTTTTTGGTCTGGCCGGTCTTTTCGAATTGAACCTCGATCATGTCTCCGGCGACCGAGATCACGGTACCCGTGCCAAAGGTCTTGTGGCTCACGGTATCGCCCGCGGCAAAGTCCTGCGACGCGCTGGCGCGATCGACCTTGCGCTCCACCGCCGGGGACACCTTGGACGAGGGCTTTTTGGCTCG
>USCS01000061.1 GCA_900552875.1 uncultured Collinsella sp.
TTACTGGCATATAATCGTTGCAGTCACACAATGTCTGGAGACCCGCATGCTGAGCATTCATCTGGGAGATTACCCCGGCTCCATCTACGATACCAAGACCTACTTTAGGAACTCGTACTTGGATTCATGGTTCGAAGACCCCATGGCTGCGCAAATTATTAAAGGCGTTGACGGATCGGAGCTCATCGGCTCTCACAACATCATAAGCAAGCAGCTGGGCTCGATCAGCCCGCTCGAGTTATCCGGCGGAGTAAAGACGCTCCTACTTGTCCGCAATCTCCCCAACATGGTCTTTAATGCTTCCACCTGCGGCGATAACTGCGCCCGTTGGCTGCTCAAAATTGGCAAAGAACAGGATGTGCTGGTAACCCTTTACCACATCATGAAGTTCCCCTGGAAGCGTTTTGAGATTCACATCGATAACGATGGCCGCATCGTCAGGAACATGCAGGAGTTTGTTGGCGCCACGAATGATTTTCTGGATGTTGAAGATGCGACTAGAATGCCGCACTAAGTTCTATTGCCGTAATCGCTGAATGCGGTTGCGAAAGACTTATCGGAGTGTTCGAGGGCAGAGCAGTAAGCCACGCAAAACGTTTAAAACCAAGGCTACGCCCATGCGTTGGAGTCGCTGAAAGGCCAATCCACATCAGCAAGACGAAAAAAGCCCGGACCACTAAGCGGTCCGGGCTTAATAAACGATGGTGCTCCATGGCGGATTCGAACCGTCGACCTTGGGATTAGAAGTCCCCTGCTCTATCCAACTGAGCTAATGGAGCAAATAACCGCACGCCCAAGCACGCGCACGCGTGCCAAGCGCTTGTAATTATAACCTAGTTGAACTGCTCGCGGTACGCCTTGCAGACCTCATCAACCGGGCCGTCCATGCGAAGGTCGCCCTTCTCAATCCAAACGGCGCGCTGGCAAATGCGCTCGACCTGCTCCATGGAGTGCGAAACGAACAGAACCGTCACGTCACCGCTCTGGATAAAGTGCTGAATACGGGCCTCGCACTTTTGCTGGAAGAACACGTCACCGACGGACAGCGTCTCATCAACGATCAGAATATCGGGCTCGGTAATCGTCGCGATTGCAAAGGCAATACGCGCCACCATGCCCGAGGAGAAGTTCTTAAGCGGCATGTCGACAAAGTTCTGCAGCTCAGCGAACTCGATAATGCCGTCAAAGTTGGCATCAATGAACTCCTTGGTGTAGCCGAGCAGGGCGCCGTTCAGATAGATGTTCTCGCGGGCGGTCAGCTCGGGGTCAAAGCCGGCACCAAGCTCAATCAGCGGTGCGATGTTGCCATGCACCTTAACGCTGCCCTCGCTGGGCTCGAGCACGCCGGCGATAATCTTAAGCATCGTAGACTTGCCGGAACCATTAGTGCCCACCAGGCCCACGACCTCGCCTCGATGAATATCAAACGAGATGTGCTTTAGCGCCCTAAACTCCTCAAAGAACAGCTCGTGCTTGGCAAGCTTAATGAAATACTCCTTGAGGTTGGTCAGCGACTCGGACGCCATGTTAAAGATCATGGTGACGTCGTCGACCTCGACAGCCAGAGGCTGCTCGCTGTAATCAACAACAGATTCAGTCATCACAGCACTCCTTAGATGTAGAGGATGAATTTGCGCTCGGACTTATGGAACACGGTGTAGCCAATAGCAAGCGCAAGAACCGCCCAAGCGACGCACATACCAAACGTCAAGAACGAAGGCGTGGTCTGGAACAGGAAGATGTCACGCATAAACTGCAGGTAGTTGTACATGGGGTTCGCATAGACCAGGATGCGCACGATATGGGGCATTTGCGCAACGAAGTCGGTCGTCCAGAAAATAGGCGTGATGTAAGTCCAAGCCGTAATGACAACGCTCCACAGATGCATAACGTCGCGGAAGAAGACCGTAAGGGCCGAGAGCATCATGCCCAGACCCATGCAGAAGCACATAAGCAGCAGCAGGCAAACCGGCAGCAGAATCAGGTGCCAAGAAGGCATAACGCGGAACCACAGCATAACGATGGCGACGGCGACCAGGGAGAAGGCAAAGTTGACCAGCGAGAAGAGCACCTTCTGCACCGGGAAGACCCAGCGGTGCACCTTAACCTTCTTGAGCAGCGGGGCAGCACCCACGATCGACGTCAGGGCCTGGTTCGTAGACTCGGACATGACGGCAAAGGTGACGTTACCCACGATCAAATACAGCGGGTACATCTCGGGCGTAATCGAGCCATTGCGGCCCTGGGCAAAAATCGTCGAGAACACGATGGCCATGACGATCATCATCAGCAGCGGGTTGAGCACCGACCATGCGACGCCCAGAACGCTACGGCGATACTTGATCTTAAAATCCTTGGTAACCAGCTGACGAAGGATAAACGCGTCCTTCTCAAATTCGTTCTTAGCAAACGTCGCAGGCAGACTGCGAGCTTCTTGTTGCTTTGTCTGATCCGACACGGATGCAACTCCTTTACTCGTAATCGTTGACAAACGAACAGTATAGACCCGACGGCCCTGCAAACGATTCGCGCAACAAAACTGGAGAACTAACCCACATCTTAGGATGCCAAGCCCAAACGGCTATACTTTCAGGGATTGAATGTATAAGGAGCATTGAGTGAATTCTGAATCCATCGCCGTCATCATCCCCTGCTACAACGAAGCGCTCACGATCGGTAAGGTCATCGACGACTTTCACCGCGAGCTTCCGCAAGCGACGGTCTATGTCTATGACAACAATTCGTCGGACGATACCTCACGCATCGCCACCGAGCACGGCGCCACGGTGCGCTTTGAGCCCCGTCAGGGAAAGGGCAACGTGTGCCGCCAGATGTTTCGCGACATCGACGCCGATTGCTACCTGATGGTCGACGGAGACGACACCTACCCCGCCGAGGCGGCCAAAGCCCTCTGCGAGCCTATCCTCAACGGCACGGCCGATATGACCGTAGGCGACCGCCTTTCCAACGGCACCTATGCCGAGGAGAACAAGCGTGCCTTCCATGGCTTTGGCAACAATCTGGTCCGCGCCATGATCAAGTGGATCTATGGCTACAGCTTCGATGACGTCATGACCGGCTACCGTGCCATGAGCCGCCCGTTCGTTAAAACCTTCCCTGTGCTTTCCGAGGGCTTCCAGATCGAAACCGAGCTCTCGATCCACGCCGTCGACCACCGCTGGCGCATCAAAGATGTGCCCATCGAGTACCGCGACCGTCCGGAAGGTTCCGAGTCCAAGCTCAATACCGTAAGCGACGGCATTAAAGTCGTTGCGATGATCGGCACGCTGTTCAAGGACTACCGCCCGCTGAAGTTCTTCAGCCTCGTCGCGCTTCTGTTTGCGGTGACTGGTCTCGCCCTGGGCATGCCCATCGTTGTCGAGTATTTCCAGACCGGCCTCGTTCCGCGCTTCCCCACCGCCGTGCTCGCCGCCTCGTTTATGTTCCTGTGCAGCCTAAGCCTTGCGACCGGATTCATCCTCGATTCCGTGGCAAAGGTCGAAAAAAAGCAGTGGGAGGTAAACGTGTACAGCAAATACGCCTACGATGACCAGCCCGGCCGCCCTACTTCCAAGCCAAGCGAGAGGTAAACCACCATGCCGCTCATCTCCATCGTCGTGCCGTGCTACAACGAGCAGGAATCACTTCCGATCTTTCTCAAAGAGCTCGATGGCGTCGTTCGCATCATGACTCAGCAGTACCCCGAGATCTCCTTTGAAGCCGCCCTCATCGACGATGGTTCGGCAGACAAAACGCTTGCCGTCATGAAAGCAGAAGCCGCGGCGGCGCATCCATACGTCATCCACTGGCACTCTTTCTCGCGGAACTTTGGCAAGGAGGCGGCACTACTCGCAGGACTCCAGCACGCAAAGGGCAACTATGTCGCCACCATGGATGCCGACATGCAGGACCCGCCCTCGCTCCTGCCGAAGATGTACGAGATCTTGCAGACCGAAAACTACGATAACGTCGCCACACGCAGGACCACCCGCGAAGGCGAGCCTCCCATCAGGTCGTTCTGTGCCCGTATGTTCTACAAGATCATCAACCGCATTTCAAAGG
Organism: uncultured Collinsella sp.; assembly: GCA_900552875.1. Lineage (GTDB taxonomy): Bacteria > Actinomycetota > Coriobacteriia > Coriobacteriales > Coriobacteriaceae > Collinsella. Next base: position 4,063 of record USCS01000061.1, read on the forward strand.
CCGACATCGTCGACGGAGCACGCGATTATAGGCTCATGAAGCGACTTATGGTCAACGCCATCGTCTCCATGGGCGAATACAACCGATTCTCCAAGGGCATTTACGGCTGGGTTGGCTTCAAAACCAAATGGCTCCCCTACGTAAACGTCAACCGCGTGGCCGGCGAGACCAAATGGAGCTTTTGGTCGCTGCTCCTCTATTCCATCGACGGCATCGTCGCTTTTTCCACAGCGCCGCTCTCCCTCGCCGCCCTCACGGGTATCGTTTTCTGTCTCATCGCCATCCTGGGATTTATCGTCATCCTGGTCAAAACGCTTGTTTGGGGCGACCCCGTAGGCGGATGGCCCTCCCTTGCCTGCCTCATAACGCTGTTTGGCGGCATGCAGCTCCTGTGCCTGGGAATCATCGGTGAATACTTGGCAAAAGCCTACTTGGAAACCAAGCGACGTCCCATCTATATCATTCGAGAATCCAACGAGGAATCTGATGACACAGCCCAATAACAGCACGCTCAAGAATGTGGCGTTCTACGCCGCCTGCTTCGCATTTTCCGTCGCACTCTTTGTCGCACTTGCAGCGGCAGGGCATGTCTACCCCTTTGGCGACAACTCGTTTCTCACCAACGATCTCAAATACCAATACATCGACTTCTTTGCGTGGTTTCGCCGCGTCCTTTTAGGCGAGGCAAACCTTCGCTATTCCTTCTCACAGGGACTCGGCATGAACACATGGGGGCTCTATAGCTACTACCTCGCCAGCCCCTTCAACCTGCTCTGTGTGCTGTTTCCCGCAGACAAGCTGACGCTCTTCGTATTTGCCATAACCGCGCTCAAACTGGGCTGCATCCACATCAGCAGCGCTTGGTATGTGCAAAAGCGCTTTGACCTGTCCAAGCCCGCCGCATTCTTGCTATCCCTCTCGTTCACGTTTTGCAGCTGGACCATAAGTAATTTGTGTAATCCGCTCTGGATTGATTGCCTTATCCTGCTACCCATCTGCGCCTTCGGATGCTACGAGCTCATTCGCGAACAAAATATGGTACGCCTCGTTATTGCGATTGCTCTCAATGTCATGTTCTGTTGGTATACGGCCTATATCAACATCCTGTTCCTCTGCATCTTCGTATTGGTTGAGTTTGTCGATTACGTCGCTGCAGAAGGATTTAGCTGGATGCTCACGCTCGACCGGGCCCTACGATTTGCAGGGGCTATGATGCTTGGGCTGCTCCTGTCCGCCTGGACCTTTTTGCCGACCATCCTTGCCATGGCAAAAGGCGGCCCCGTGCTGGCACTTGGCCCCTTGCTTAAAACAGGCCTCAAATCGCTCATCAGGGGCTTCATCCCCGGCATGTGGGTGAATAACGGGAACACGCCACAGTTCTATTGCGGCGTAATCATGATGTTACTTGCAATAAGCCTACTGTTTAACCGCAAGGTTTCGGCCAAGATACGCATCGCAACGTTCGTCGTCACAGCCGTCCTGATCGCTAGCTCCGTTTTGAGCCCGCTCGAGTACATCTGGTGCGGCATGCGCGTTCCCAACGGGTTCTATTCGCGCACAGCCTTTTTGCTGGGCTTCTTTACGATGTGGGCCGCAGGCTATTCGTTGCAGGTGTTCGAGGGCCAGCCCAAATTTCGTCATGTCTATCGACCCGCCGTCGTATTACCAATCCTGACAATCACCGCAATTGAGTTGTTTATCAACGCCCATGTGATGTGGAACCAACTGTACGCAGGCTATTCCGAAGATGCCAACTGTACCTATGTGACTACCGCAACCAACACGATCACAGCCATTCAAGACCAGGATTCTGCGTCATTCTACCGCATCGATCGAACGACCACGCGCACCGATAGCGCCGCCCTCAACGAGGGCTTAGCGCTTGGGTACAACCAGCTGTCGTCCTACTCATCCGCAAATAACCCGCAGGCAATTGCATTGCTCAACTCCCTTGGATACAGCAGCGCCGGCGAGTTTTCGACCCGTTATGCCGAACCCATTCTTGCCGTCGATGCCCTGCTGGGAGTTAAGTACGCCATTGCCGAACACAGCCCCGCAGGATACGTTACGGCAAAGGCAAATCAAACCGACTCCGCAAGCACGGTCTACGAGAATCCCAATGCGCTCAGCGCTGGCATCGCAGCTTCGAGCGGCGTTCAAAACAGCACGTTAGAGGGCAAGAACCCCTTCGAAAAGCAAAATGACCTATACAGCAAAATCCTGGGCCGCGAGGTAGAGCTCTATACCAAAATCGAGGCTACGAACACGGAAAATGGTGAGAACCAAAAGCAATGGAGCGTTACCGTTCCGGCGGAGTCCATCGGATACCTCTACATTAACAAAGATGCGACCGCCGGCAGTTATTGGCCAGTCACCCTTACCATCGACCAGCGAACGATCACAAACGAGGCCTGGAGATTCGACAATAATATCCGCCAGATTGCGGATGCATCGGACGCCCCGAACCAGCATACGGTGTCAATCGGAGTCGCAGAGGGTTATACGGACATGCCCCAAGACAATGAGCCGGTCTTTTACGCCCTCAATCTGGACGTTTTCCAGCAGATTATGAACGAGCTTAAGACGAACGAATTTGTTCCGACGGTTTTTAAGGACGGAAGGATCGAAGGCGAGTATACCGCCAAGTATGACGGCAACCTGCTGCTGAGCGTTCCGTACGATGAGGGCTGGAACATAACGGTAAACGGAACCGCCGCAGAACTAACGCCCGCCGCCGATAAGGGCCTGTCGTCCCTGAACGTGCAGAAAGGCGCGAATAGGATCGTGATGACCTACAAAACTCCGGGTGCCCTTGCGGGGCTTGCAGTGAGTCTGGCGACCACCGTCGCCCTTGTTGCAGCGGGGCTATACGCCAGGCATAAGAAAAGCCGCCGTTAACAAGCGGCGGCTTTTACTCTCGAAAAGTTGATAGCGGCTAGAGCGTCTTGAGGTACTCCCCAAGCTCTTCCTCCCAGTCGGGCATGTGGAACCCGACCGACTCGAGCCTGGAAAGGTCGAGCGCGGAGTGGACCGGGCGCGGGGCGACGGGTCCCTCGGCGCCGCCGTAGTAGTCGGCGGTGCTGACCGGCACGACCCTGTCGCCGTTGCCGTTGGCGGCCTCGAAGACGGCGCGGGCGATGTCCGCCCAGCTCTTCACGGCGCCGGAGCCGGTGCAGTCGTAGGTGCCGTAGGGGGCCATCGCGTCCAAAACGTGGAAGATGGCGGCGGCCATGTCGCGCGTGAAGGTCAGGCGTCCCAGCTGGTCGTCCACGACGGTGACCTGCGTGAGCCCGTCCTCGGGGTCGGCCACGCGGTCGGACAGCCCCTTCATGGTCTTCACGAAGTTGTGGCCCTCGCCGATGACCCAGCTGGAGCGCATGATGTAGTGGCGTGGGCACCCCGCCACGGCGATGTCGCCCGCGGCCTTGGTCTGGCCGTAGACGGAAAGCGGGCTGAGGGGCTCGTCCTCGTCATGGACCTCGGCGGTGCCGTCAAAGACGTAGTCGGAGGAAACGTGCACGAGCGTGATGCCGTGCTCGGCGCAGGTGCGGGCGAGGAGCGCCGGGCCGGTCGCGTTGGCCTTCCAGGCGATGACACGGCCCTCGGGGGTCTCCGCTTTATCCACGGCCGTGTAGGCACCGCAGTTGATCACGGTGCCGTAGAGCGACCAGTCGTACTGTACGTAGGCGTCCGGGTCGGACATGTCGAAGGTGTCGATGTCGCAGAAGTCGAAGTCCTTCGCGACGCCGCGCTCCTCGGCGAGCGCGCGCACCGCATGGCCCAGCTGGCCGTTGCAGCCGGTGACGAGGGTACGCTTCGGCGCCATGGGGACGACGTCGGCGAGCATCGGGTGGTTGAGGTCAGCCTCGGAGACGGTGGCCTCCTCCAGCGGGATCGGCCACTCGATGGCGAGCTCCGGGTCGGCGAGGTTCACGAAGGTATAGGTCCTCTTCAGCTCGAGCGACCAGTGGGCGTCCACCAGGTAGGTGTAGGCGGTGCCGTCCTCCAGGGCCTGGAAGGAGTTGCCCACGCCGCGGGGCACGTAGATGGCCTTGGAGGGGTCCAGGACGGTCGTGTAGACCTTGCCGAAGGTGGCGCTGCCCTCGCGCAGGTCCACCCAGGCGCCGAAGACCGAGCCGCGGGCCACGGAGATGAACTTGTCCCAGGGCTCCGCGTGGATGCCGCGGGTGACGCCCCTCTTCTCGTTGTAGGAGACGTTGTTCTGGACGACGCGGAGGTCCGGGATGCCCAGCGCGGTCATCTTGGCGCGCTGCCAGTTCTCCTTGAACCAGCCGCGCGGGTCGCCGTGGACGGCCAGGTCGACGACCTTCAGGCCCTCGATGCCGGTCTC
>USCS01000062.1 GCA_900552875.1 uncultured Collinsella sp.
GTTCCTGGATTAGCCGCAAAAGCTGTTATCCAGGAACTATTTCACCGCAACTTATTGAGGCCGAGCGGGGTGGGTCGATGATGGGTTCTGTTATCGAGAAGATGAGGACAGCCGGTCAGGAGTCTGCGTAGGGTTTTGTGGTTGGTATACCGTAGCCGCGCATCATGGAGCCGAATGCTTTGACATCGTAGGTGTCTGAGAGCTTGAAATGAATGACGTTGTGGCCCATGGCGCGCAGGTTCGCGTCGCGCATGAGGGCAGCTCGATAGGTTTTTGCCGCAGTATGTTCCGGATCATTTTGGGACTCGTCCTCGAACTTGCCTAGTCCATGCAGCTCAGCCAGCATCCAAGAGCCGTTTGGCATCTGCCAGCCGTAATCTGCCAAATAATAGCCGGCGTTTCCCGGTCGAGTGATTTCAACCTGAAGTTCGGGTGCGGCAACTCCCGCCAGAATCATTGCCGCCCGTGCTTCGGATTCTCCACCGTTATCCGATCTGCCATCCATATGTTCAAAAACGTCAAATGCGCGCGCGATGCCATGCAGTCCGCGGCAGTTCGCTTGTGCATATGCACGCAATTCTTCACGCTCGACACCGTACTCACGAGCCAACCCGTCGACATAGCCTAGTGCATATCGAAAAGCGCTCGTTCGGGCGATGTCGACCACCGTGCGATATGGATCCGTTAACGTAAACGGGCCGAGCTGCCATACGTCGCCCGGCCGCCAGCGTCGGTATTCAACGAATTCGTACATATCGCGTCTGGTGGAACGCGGCAGCAGCACTTGCACCTTGTCGAGAAGCGAATATGCAGAACCGATGCCATAGAGCAGTGCCGCCGTTGCTCCACAAAACACGGCATCCGGTTCAACGACCGCAATAGCGGATGCCAATTGAAAGATGCGATCTTCGACGCCGAGGTCATTCCAATACGCGGAATCTGCGTAGACATGGTTGTAGAGTCGAATAATCATCTCTTTTTGCATGAGCGCGTAGGCACAGCGTTCATCCCATTTTTTGGTAGCCACAAACAGGTGCCCGCCGTGATGGGCCTCGAATAACCGGAAGAACAGCTCTACTTGCGGTTTGGAACAGCGTTTATCATGACTCATGTTCGACCCCATGGTCTTGAGGGGGAGTGAATGACACTACGCTAACCCATATTTGGTCCGCCAGACCTTGCCATGAACTGACCAAAAGCTTGACGGGGCAGGTCAGAGTCATGAGTTAGAGCCAAACATATCGGCAAACGGTTGATTGGTGCCCCTCGGCGGCACTAAAAACCACCCTTACAGAAAGTTGCGGTGAAATAGTTCCTGAATAGCTCGAATAAGCCTAAATCCAGGAACTATTTCACCGCAACTTAGGAGGGGATGGGGCTGAGCGGCGGGCGATGCCGTTGCCTGTCGGTTAGTGGCGGGATTGGTGGCGGAGCTTGTCGATGGTGGCGTCGGTGCTGCGGATGTGGGCTTCGGCGGCGGTTTGGCGTTTACGGCGGTAGTCGATCATGCCTTGGATGATGGGCTTGCCAAAGCTCACGACATCATCGTTGTAGATGGCGGTTCGGGCCGCGAGGAGGCAGTCGGTAAAGTCCATATGGGTCTTGCCAAAGAGTTTGACGGCAAGGGCGACAACGGTGGGCTCGTCGACCATGACGTCATCGAGCAGCCTTTTCAAGGCTGCAGCAATCTCAACGCGGGGAACCTTATAGACGTCGCGCAGCGTGACCACGACGCGCGTGATGATTTCGGGGTAGACGCGAGCGGTGCGTGTGGCGATGACCTTGGCAGCGCGCGGCGACAGGACCTCGTCGTCGTTAAGCAGATAGCGCAGGATGACGGTCTCGTCGATGATGGTGCTACTCATGGATATCTACTTCCTCGGGACCCAAAATCGAATCGTCGCTTTCTGTAGCGAGGTACTCAATCCAAGCATTGCGCTCCTCGGAGCGGCGATTGGGATCTCCGTATGCTTTGAGCGATCCATAGGCGGCGGTGCCGTCCTTTGAGCGCACGGCAACCGGTTGAAAGGGGAGCTTACGCATCAAGATGCTCTGCGCGACAAATAGACGAACGGCCTCGGCAAGCGATGTGCCCATGGCGTCGTAGAGGCGCTCGGCATGCTGCTTGTCTTCCTCGCGAATGCGTACCTGCAGGATGGCTCGTTTTTGAGTCGATGACATCACTGGCCTCCCTTAATGAGCGTGCAATATGAATAGTCAAATACAGCATCGGATAATAATAGCCAATCTTATAACCACTACTTTATTGCACTAGAGTAATTGAGTCTGAACAGTATTACAAACGTACTACATCCTTCAGAAGCGAGCGCGAAATCTTTCTTGGATGTACGCATGTAATACACTCACCTTTATAGCTATCGAGAATAATTCCAACCTGCCAAAACCCCTGCAATACACCCGTATTGCAGGGCTTATGCTCAAGTTTGCCCCCTGCAACTGCGTATATTCAACCTGTATACCGTTGGAGAAATTCTACCGAGTGCCTGTTTCGCCGCATGCATTCGATACGCCGATGCCAGGCCACGGGCGGCTTGGGGCAACGTCGACAGGGTCTCTCCGGCATGGGATTCAGGAGGGAGTGAACAACATGGGCAATAAACGAGTCGTAGCCGATTCCTCGCGCTGCATTGGGTGTCAAACCTGCATGGCGGCGTGTATCGAGGCACACGACATCCCCGGCAACATCGCCGCGCCGCGCCTGCGCGTGACGCGTACGTACGAGATCTCCGCACCGGTGGCTTGCCATCACTGCGAGGATGCCCCGTGCGCCAAGGCCTGCCCCACGGGTGCCTTGTTCTTTGATCCAAAGAACCATCGCATCGGCGTTAACGAGGACAACTGCATCGGCTGCAAGAGCTGCGTTATGGCCTGCCCCTTTGGCGCCGTGAGCGTGGCGACCACGCAGGTCCCCGTCTTGATGGGCGACGTGCGCGTGGGTTCGCAGACCAAGAGCTTCGTGCTCAAGTGCGACCTGTGCGTGGACCGTCCCGGCGGTCCGGCGTGTGCCGAGGCGTGCCCGACTAAGGGCCTCACCCTGGTAGACGAGGAGCGCCTGGCGGAACTGACTGCCGAGCGTGCCCGCGCCACCATCGAAAACGAGGCGTAAGCGCTGGGGCGACAAGCCCAATGATTGTCAAATTAGTACCGAGCATTCGGTAGCAGAGAAAGGAAGGAGGGTGTCATGGAGAAGCATAAAGTGATCTGCCCGTACTGCGGCGCCGGTTGCCAGTTTAACCTCTTGGTCCAAAACGGCCAGGTCGTGGGTACCGAACCGCTCAACGGCATCACCAATCAGGGCGAGCTGTGCCTTAAGGGTATGAGCGGCTACGACTTCATCAACGACACCAAGATCTTGACTCCTCGCGTACTGCACCCGATGATCCGCCGCACTAAGGGCGCGGATCTCGAGCGCGTAAGCTGGGACGAGGCACTGGATTTCACCGCATCTAAGATGCAGGCCATAATTGACGAATATGGTCCTAACGCTGTCATGACCACCGGCTCTTCGCGAGGCGGCGGCAATGAGGCGAACTACGTCATGCAGAAGTTTACGCGTGCGTGCATCGGCACCCACAGCGTGGACAACTGCGCCCGTACTTGACACGGCCCTACTGTCCTCGGTCTGATGGGCACGGTTGGTTCAGGTTGCATGTCATGCTCCATCCCCGGTATGGAGGATGCGGGCTGCATTTTCCTCTTCGGCTATAACCCTGCCGATTCGCACCCCATCGTCGCAAGGCGTATCGTGCGAGCCAAAGAAAAGGGTTGCAAGATCATCGTCGCCGACCCGCGTCATATCGAAACCGCGCGTATCGCCGATCTCTACCTTCCGATCAAGAACGGTTGCAACGTCGCGTTCCTCAACGCCTTTGCAAACTGCTTGGTCAACGATGGCCTCTACGACAAGGAATTCGTCGCCGCGCACACGAACGGCTTTGACGAGTGGTGGGAGACCATCAAGAACTACACTCCCGAATCCGTACAGGACATCACGGGTGTCGAGCCCGCGTTGATCCACCAAGCTGCCGAGATGTACGCCACGGCGAAGCCCTCTGCCATCATTGGCTGGGGCATGGGCGTATGCCAGCAGAAGCAGAACCTGAAGACGGTGCACACCATCGCCTCCATCGCCTGCGTCGCCGGCCAGATCGGCAAACCCAATTCCGGCCTCGCGCCCGTGCGCGGTCAGAACAACGTCCAGGGCTCCTGCGATATGGGCATGCTGCCCAACCTGTACCCTGGCTACCAGAAGGTCACCGACCCGGCTGTGCGTGCCAAGTTTGCCAAGGCTTGGGGCGTGCCCGAGGAAAAACTCCCGCTCGAGGAGGGCTACAAGCTCACCGACCTGGGCCACCTGGTCGACGAGGGCAAGGTGCACTGCTTCTACAACTACGGCGAGGACCCGGTGCAGACCGAGCCCGATTCGGCCGGTATGCGCAAGACGCTCTCCGAGCTGGATCTGTTCATTTGCCAGGACATCTTTATGACGCAGACGACCATGCTCGCCGACGTCATCCTGCCTGCCACCTCCTGGGGCGAGCACGAGGGTGTCTTTACCGCATCCGACCGTAGCTTCCAGCACTTTGACGCGGCCGTTCCGCCCAAGGGCGAGTGCCGCCACGACTGGGAGATCTTCGCGGACCTGTCCACGCGCATGGGCTATCCCATGCACTACGACAACACCGAGCAGATCTGGAACGAGTGCATTAGCCTGTGCCCCAACTTTGTGGGCGCGACCTACGAGAAGATGGCTCCCGAGGGCGGTTACGCCCAGTGGCCGGTCAAGAGCACCGATGTGAACGACCACGGTACGCCCGACATGTTCGCTGGTGGCAAGTTCACCACCAAGGACGGCCGCGCCAACCTGATGGCGCACGACTGGGAGGCGCCCTCCGAGCTTCCCGACGATGAGTACCCGCTCATCCTGTGCACCGTCCGCGAGGTCGGCCACTACAGCTGCCGCTCGATGACCGGCAACTGCAAGACGTTGGCGCTGCTCGCCGACGAGCCCGGCTTTGTCCGCATGAATCCCGCGGACGCCCAAGCGCGCGGCATCAAGAACGGCGACATCGTCTCGATCCACAGCCGCCGCGGCCAGGTATACAGCCGCGCCGACGTGAGCGACCGTATCAACAAGGGCACGGTCTATATGACCTACCAGTGGTGGATCGGCAAGTGCAACGAGCTGACCATTCACAAGGTCGACCCGGTCTCGCATACGCCCGAGGACAAGTTCTCCGCCTGCCAGGTCGACGCCATTGCCGACCAGGTCTGGGCAGAGGGCGAGGTCGAGCGTCAGTACACCGAGCTCAAGCAGGCTCTGGTGGACGCCGCCGCTCCCCAGGACGTTGAGCCCGGCGCCGCCAAGTTCGACGACGAGACGCACATGAATCAAATCGTGTAGTCCCGTTCTCGTTGGCTTTTTGGGCCGGGCGTCCCGTACGTTCGGGAGCCCGGCCCGTTATTTTGAAAGGAAGTGGGGATGAACCGCTTCATCGACATCAACCCGGAGAGGTGCATCGGCTGCGGAACATGCCAGTCCGCCTGTGCCGACGCCCACCGGATGCAGGGTCTTCAGGATACGCCGCGCCTGGCGCTCGTGAAGACCGGCGGTATTTCGGCCGCCCTTGCCTGCCACCATTGCGAGGGTGCCCCCTGCGCCGAGGTTTGCCCGGTGAATGCCATCGAGCACGATGGCGATCGCATCCACGTCAAGGAGCAGGAGTGCATCGGGTGCAGGCTGTGCGCCATCGCGTGCCCCTTCGGAGCCATCCATCCCGATGGCACGTCTATCGCCGGTGTCGCAGGCATGTGCGACCCGACGCCTTCGTATCCTAAGTCCCTGAGCAGCCTGCTTACGTGGGCTCCTGGTCAGTACACCTGCGCTGTCAAGTGCGACCTGTGCGCCTTCGATCCGGACGGCCCGCATTGTGTGGCGGCGTGCCCCACCAAGGCGCTGACCGTCATGGGCGGCGCGGCCGATCGCGAGCTCGACGAGGCCAAGCGCCTGCGCTCGATCGAAAACGGTCCGTCCGTCGACGTTACCGCTGTGGCCCAGGGCCTGTCCGAGAAAGCAGAAGGGAGCGTAAACAATGGATAGCATGACGCTGTTTATCGCATCGCTTGCCGTCTCGTGCATCGGTGCGCTCGCCTCGGTTCTGCTGATCAAGGCCGATAACGCCGCCAAGACCGCCGGCTGCCTTATCGGCGCCGTCGCCGCGGTGCTTTCGTTTGTGGCCGGTATCCAGGCCGTGCTGGGCGATGTCACGTCGGTCGACACCATCGTGTTCTTCCCGTTTGCCCATTTCCAGCTGCTGCTCAATCAGCTGTCCGGCCTGTTCGTGGCGCTCATCTCGGTGCTCGCGTTTGCCGGCTCGATCTACGGTCTCAACTACTTTGATGAGTACCCGGGCAAAAAGGGCCGCGCCGGCTTCTTCTTTAACACCTTCGTGGCGTCCATGATGCTCGTCATCACCGCCGACAACGTGTTTTGGTTCCTGGTCGCCTTTGAGCTCATGTCGCTGACCTCGTACTTCCTGGTCGTGATCGAGGAGAACGAGAATTCCATCCATGGCGGTTGGCTCTACTTTGTGATCGCGCACGTGGGCTTTGTGCTCATCATGGCGAGCTTCCTCACCATGACCAACTTCGCCGGTGGCTCGTTTGCCTTTGCGGATTTCCGCGCCACGCAGTTTAGCCCCGCGGTCGCATCCGCGTGCTTCGTGCTTGCCTCCTTTGGCTTTGGCGCCAAGGCCGGTATCATTCCGCTGCACGGCTGGCTGCCCAAGGCACATCCCGAGGCGCCGTCCAACGTGTCGGCCCTCATGTCCGGCGGCATGATCAAGATCGGTATCTTCGGCATCCTCAAGGTTGGTCTCGACCTGCTCTCCGCCTCGGGCGTTCAGGTCTGGTGGGGCCTTATGGTCATGGTCTTCGGTACGATCTCGTCGGTTCTCGGCGTGGCCTTCGCCCTGCAGGAGCATGACATCAAGCGCCTGCTGGCCTATCACTCCGTCGAGAACATCGGCATCATCCTGCTCGGCGTCGGCGCCTCCATGGCCGCCATGGCGCTCAACTCGGTCGGCATCGCCGTCCTGGCCCTGATGGCCGCCCTCTATCACACGTTTAACCACGCGATGTTTAAGGGCGAGCTGTTCTTGGGCGCCGGCGCGCTGCTGTACTCCACGGGTACGCGCAATATGGAGAAGATGGGCGGCCTGTTCCGTCGTATGCCGGCAACGGCCATCTGCTTCCTTATTGGCGCGCTTGCCATCTCGGCCATCCCGCCCTTCAACGGCTTTGTGTCCGAGTGGTTTACCTACCAGTCGCTGTTTAACGCTGCCATGCAGGGCGACAAGGCCGTCATGATCGTGGCCGTGTTCGCTGCCGTCGCGCTTGCCATTACCGGCGCGCTGGCCGTCACGTGCTTCGTCAAGGCCTATGGCGTCTCCTTTGCCTCCGCGCCCCGCTCCGAGGCCGCGGCCAATGCCAAGGAGGTTCCCGCCCCCATGGTGTTTGCGCAGGGCCTGCTCGCGGCCATCTGCGTCGTGCTGGGCATCGGCGCTCCCGTGATCGCGCCCGTGCTGGTCGATGTCGCCGCGTCCGTGCTGCATCCGTACGGTGGAGTGTTTGCCGCCGAGGGCATGGAGCTCATGAACCAGTACTCCGGCGCCGCCACCTCCACGCCCGCGATCGCCATTGCGCTCGTGGTGCTTGTCGGCCTTGCCTGCGGTTATCGCAAGCTCAAGACCGTCGGCAAGGTGCAGAAGTCCCAGCCGTGGGCATGCGGCTATGCTCCCAACGAGCATATGCCCGTCGTGGCCACGACCTTTGCCTCCGAGGTGTCCTGGTTTATGCAGCCGCTCTACACGCTGCGCGACCGCTGCACGGCCGTCTGCTGGTCCATCGCGCACTTCTTCCAGAAGCTCACCGGTGTGGCCGAGGCTGTGGAGCCCGTACCCGACAAGGTTCTCGTCGATGCCCCGCATAAGGGTGTCGAGAAGCTCGCCGACCTCGCGACTAAGCTCGAGGGCGGCAACTACAGCATCTATATCTGCTATATCGTCGCGGCACTCGTGGTGTTCCTCGTGCTCGCCGTGCAAATGGGTTAAGGAGGGGAGAGCATGAACAACATCGTACTTGCCGTTCTGCAGGGCGTGGTCGTCATGGCCGTCGCACCGTTCTTCTCCGGTCTCGGCCGCGTGATCCGAAAGCAAACAAACATAGTTTCCGCATGAAAGCTCAATGAAATCATT
>USCS01000063.1 GCA_900552875.1 uncultured Collinsella sp.
TTTCTCACTCCGGCTGCTTTGCAGAGTCGTTCGAAAGCAAACCGTGGCCGGCCCTTCGCCTTACGTACCACCATTGGGAACTTTGGCTGATACTTTGAAAGCAATGAGGCTTTTGTTGACAGGGCCTTTGAGCCCGATTGGGAACTTTGGGACCGCCTTAAACGTTTGGCTGGATCGGGCTTTGGGTACCCTTTGTTTTGCTTTGGGTTGATACACTGAATTTGGAGGGCTTGGTTGTGAGTTATTTGGATCTGGCTCGGGGTCGGTATTCTTGTCGTGAGTATGAAGATCGGGCTGTGGAGCAGGCTGTGGTGGATGCCATTGTTGAGGCTGGGCGTATTGCTCCTTCTGCTTGTAATAACCATCCAACCCGTGTGATGGTGTTGGATACGCCTGAGCTTCTGGAGAAGGCTGCTGCTTGTCAGCCTCGGTTTGCTCGTGATGGGTCTATCTTTGGCGCTCCGCTTATCTTCCTTATTTGCAGCGTTACCGATGATGCCTGGGTGCGCCCGTATGATCAGATGAACTCGAGTGCCATCGATACTTCGATCGTCTGCGATCAGATGATGATGGAGGCCACCGAGCAGGGCCTGGGAACGTGCTGGGTATGCCATTTTAAGCCTGGGGTGGCACAGGAGCAGTTCAATCTGCCCAAGGGCGTCTATCCCTATCACATGCTCGTCTGTGGATATCCTGCCGACCACATCGCCGATCCCGAGCATCGCGAGGCCCGTACCATTCCCCTCTCCGACTTCCTCCTCAAGTAGGTTTTGGGACATGCCTTAAAACCTACCCTTGACCGCTCACCAGTTCGCCGAGTTCTGCGCCATTATGTGCAGGGCTCGGTTTTTTATGTTACGCACTCCGGCACAGTCATAAAAAAGGACCCGCAAGCTGCGGGTCCTTTCTAGGCACTAAATTGTAGGCCGAATGTTAGTCCAGGTCGTCGGCAGCAAAGTTGTCGATCGGGGCGAAGGGATCGGCCACGGGGACAACCGGGTCAGCGACGGGCAGCGGCTCGGCGGGAACAGTCACTGCAGGAGAAGCGGCAGAACCGACCGGCGTGGAAGCCATCAGATCGGCCGGGAAGGAATTCTGGGCATCGTCCATGAAGTGCTGGATGAGCTTGAGATACTCTGCCTTGAACTCCTCACGGGAAGCCTTGAGACGATCGATCTCCTCGAGCTCGGCCTGCTTCTCGGTCAGAGCCTGGCGGATAACCTCGCGGGCCTTGGCGTCAGCCTCGTTGCGGATACGCTCAGCGTTCTCGTTGGCATCGTTGACGATGGTCTCAGCGGTCTGCTGGGCAGCGATCAAGGCAGCGGAAATCTGGCGCTCCTGAGCGGAGAAGTCAGGGGCGGGAGCAGCCACGGGGGCGGCAGGAACGGCCTGGGCGGTGGCATCCTGAGCCTGGGCAAGCTGAGCCTGCGCATCGGCAAGCTGCTGCTCGGTAGCAGTCAGACGACCCTTAAGGTCGACGATCTTAGCGAGCATAGCGTCAACCTCAGAGGACAGCGTCTCCAAGAAGACGTCGACCTCGGCAGGATCGTAGCCACGCTTGGCCTCAGAGAAAGTCTGAGCCTGGATGTCTGCAGGGGTAATAGCCATAACAAGTCTCCTTTTTCATCGCCTCGGCGCTACACGCCCGACGTAAGTTACTAAGACAGTTCTACACGAGTATACCTATAAGAAGCTGCAGAACCAGCCTCTGCACCAACTGCAACGCAATAATCGCAACGACCGGCGAAAAATCGATACCGCCCATCGGCGGGATGAAACGACGGAACAGGTTGAGCCACGGACCGCACACGCTATCAAGCACCGCAGCAATATCCTGAAGCAAACCACCCTGCTTCATGGGAATCCACGTCATAAAGCAGTAGACGACAATGAGCGTGGAATAGAAGTTGAACAGCGTGTTGACCAGCTGGACGATAGTGTAGATGTTGATGGGAATCTCCTCGTCTTGTCTTTACTTAAGGTAGCCGTCGGCACGAAGCTTCTTGAGATCGGAATCTTTGACCTCGCAACCGGCGGGCAGCACCATGAACACGCGGTCGCCCACCTCCTTGACCGTGGCACCCAGACCGCAGGCAAAGCCGTAAGAGAAGTCCAAGACGCGCTTGGCAACTTCGGTGCGTACGCCCACAAAAATCAGTGCGACAGGCTGCTTGGTGCGAACGCGGCGCACCACGGTCTCCACGTCGTCATAGCTCTCGGGGCGCAGGACATAGGCCGGCAGCTGCGGTGTGGCGTTGATGATATTGCTCGCATAGGCCGAGGCATCGCTCGGTGCAGGCGCAGGCGCAGCGGCGGCACGGGCGCGGGTGTTCTCGGCGTAGCTCGACGGCGTGTCATAGGCACCAGGACGATAACCGCTCGCAACACTGTCCTGCGAGCGCGAAGGCGGGTTATACGTCGTGGCATGGCGGGAGTCATCGCCGACCAGCTGCCCGGAGCGTGTATACACGGCAACCGACTCAGCTTCACCACGGCGCGTCTGACCAAGCAGGCCGTTGCTCGGCTCGTCTTGGGTGTAGAAGCCCTCGCCCGAAGCACCGCTGTAGCCGTTGCCCTGATAGCCATCGTCATAGCCATCATCGTAGCCGTAGTCGTCGTCCTGGCCATAACCCTGGTCGTAACCCTGCTGGCCGCCCAGGTGCATCTTATTTTTAATCTCGTCAAGGAAGCCCATGGTTGTGTCCTCTCGCGGTTTAGTGCAGGCGCCCCGATAATCAGTGCGCACTTCAGAGCCTTATTTTACTGCAAACTCCGGGCTAAATACTACCCTGCCCAGGCGAACGAGCGTAGAGCCCTCCTCAAGGGCAGGCTCAAAGTCTTCGCTCATGCCGCAGGAAAGCTCAGGCAGGTTCAAATCGGGATGCGCCGCCTCCAGCTCATCCCTCAGCTCACGAAGCCCCGCAAAGGTGCGGCGTGCCACATCCTTATTCCCCCGGGGCGCCATAGTCATAAGCCCCTGTACGCAAATTCCCTCAAGTTCCGCAAGCTCACCCGCGGCGGCGCGAATCTCATCGGGCGAAAAGCCTCCCTTCGACTCCTCACCACTCACATTGACCTCAATGAGCACACGCTGGGGGCCGGCGAGTTCGCCTGCCTCAATCTTGCGGGCAGCACGGCTCGAGATCGCCTGCGCCAGATGCAGCGAACCCACCGAGTGAATCAGCTCGGCTGAGCCCAGCACCGCATTGATCTTATTGGTCTGCAGGTTGCCGATCATATCGAAGCGCACCTCGGGCAGCTCCGGATGCTCCGCCAAACCTGTGAGCTTGCGAACCAGCTCCTGCGGGCGGTTCTCGGCAAAATGGCGATACCCCGCCTGGATGGCGGCAACGGTCTCATCGACACCAACGGTCTTGGACACGGCAATGAGGCGCGCGGCGTCGTGGGGACGGCCCGCGCGATCGAGCGCCGCATAAAAACGTTCCAGAATCTGCTCGCGGCGAGCGCGCATCAAGTCCAAATAGTTATCCATTGCCAATCGCCTCCGCTGACAGCCAAACAAGTAGTCCCATGCTAACGCAAGAGCGCGGCCCCGCATGTGCAAGGCCGCGCTCACTTAGGTATTTACAATCTTTCGACGAACGGGGTTACTTACTCCTCGTCGTCCTCGCCATCGTCCTCATCCTCAAGATGATCGAGCAGGTAGCGAAGACCCTCGCTGACCTCGTTAACGGGCACCTTGGCAACGTAGCGTGCATCGACGGCGGGCCTCATGATAACACCCTCGCCCGAAGGCACGCGCATGCTCTCGAGCTCATCCTCATCAGTGCAGGCGATATCACCGGCAGTCATACGCTGTCCGGTCAACAGGAAGGTCAGACGGCAGGCGGCATCGATGGAAATCGAGGCGATGCGATCGAGATAGCGCGATACCATGATGGCGCGGCGCAGGTCGTCATAGTTGCTGTCGTCGTCCATAAAATCGCCCGTGTCCATGCGGTTAAAGGTGCGGAAGAACTTCTCGTAGGCGGCGTGCGCTGGCTCGTCCTCGACGGCCAAGTTGCAGATGATGGACATGTCGTTGGTGACGAGCGCAGAAAGCGAAGAGCCCAGCACCTGGTAGACGGCCTCAGCCTCGGCCTCGACCGTGCCGACAAGCTCCTTGGGCAGCGAGATGTCGGCCTTGATCATATGACGCGTGGCGCGGCAAATCTGGCGAACCTTATCGGTCATGCGCTGCAGGTTAAAGTCGACGTAGATGATCGTCTGCAGCAAGCGGAAGTCGGAGGCGACCGGTGACTGCGTGGCAATCAGGTTGTAGCAGACGGCCTCCAGGTTGGCGCAGCGTGCGTCAATCGAAAGCGTACGCTTCTTGGTCTTGGTGGCGAGCTTGCGGTCGTCGGTCACATAGGCCTTCACGGCATCGTGGAGGGCCAGATCGACGGCCTCGTAGATGCTCAGCATCTCGTGACGGGCCTCGATGAGCTGACGGGAAAACAGTTTGCGCATGGTTCACTCCAATCAGTTGGGTGCGGTCATGCCGCCCGCACAGTGAATACGCACCGGACCAGATCCGATCGGCTTGGGACTAGTCGCACCGATCAGCCAAAGCGGCCGGTGATATAGTCTTCCGTCCGCGAGTCCACCGGGCTGGTGAAGATCGCGTCGGTTTGACCATACTCGATGAGCGTAGCGGGCTCGCCGGCAACTTCCTGCAAGAAGAACGCGGTGTAGTCACTGATACGAGCTGCCTGCTGCATTGAATGCGTGACGATGATAATCGTCATCTCGGGCGCCAGCTCGGCCATCAGATCCTCGACCTTAGAGACGGAAGTGGGGTCGATGGCGGAGCAGGGCTCGTCCATCAGGAGGACATCGGGTTGCACCGCAAGCACGCGCGCGATGCACAGACGCTGCTGCTGACCGCCCGAGAGCGCCAAACCATCCTTGTTGAGCTGATTGGATACCTCTTTCCAGAGGTTGGCGCGCTTGAGCGATTCTTCCACGATGTCATCGAGGTCGCTTTTGCTAGTCACGCCCTGCAGACGAGGGCCAAAGGCGACATTCTCGTAGATGGATTTGGGAAACGGGTTGGGCTGCTGAAAGATCATGCCCACGCGACGACGGAGATCGACCGGATCGACACCCTCGGCATAGATATCGTTGCCGTCGAGCGTCATGGTGCCCTCGACGCGCGTGCCCTCAATCAGGTCATTCATGCGGTTGATGCAGCGCAAAAACGTCGACTTGCCGCAGCCCGAAGGGCCAATGAAGGAGGTGATGGCGTTTTTGGCGATGTTGAGGTCAAGCCCCGTCAGCGCATGAAAGTCACCGTACCAAAAGTTGAAATCCTTGGCCGTAATGGCCGCTTGCTCCAACGCGGGAGCGGACTGATAAACGGACATGGGACTCCTTAACTAGCGACGCTTGCGCGACAGGAAGCGCGCAAACAGGTTGAAGGCCAAAATGATCACCATCAGCAAGAGCGCGGTGCCGTAGGCTGCGTTCATGTTGATGCCGTCGTTGGCAAGCAGGTACAGGTGAACGGTCATGGGACGACCGGAATCGAGCGGCGAAATAGGTAGATTGATGGCCTGGCCCATGGTGTAGAGCACCACGGCGGTCTCGCCGATGGCACGGCCGATGGCAAGGACGATGCCCGTGGCAATGCGGCCAAAGGCCGAAGGAAGCACGATCTTGGAGACGACCTGCCACTTGGTAGCGCCCAGGCCGTACGCGCCCCAACGGATATAGCGCGGAACGGCGCGAATGGCTTCTTCGGTGGTGCGCATGACGATGGGAAGCATCAAGAGCGCGAGCGCCAGAGCGGCCGAGACCATCGAAAGGCCCAGGCCCATAGCCTCGACAAACAAGGCGTAGCCAAACAGGCCCATAACGATGGAGGGCACCGAGGCCAAAGCGTCAGCAGCGTAGCGAATGAGCTCGACGACCTTGCCCTGCTTGGCGTACTCGGCCAGATAGACGGCTGCCAGCACAGCGATCGGCGTGCAGATAAGCATGGCGAGCGCCGTCACGTAGACGGTCGAGACGATCGTGGGCCAAATTCCGCCCTCGGCGTTGACGCCCTGGGGCCAACCGAAGATAAAGTCGAGCGAGATGTGTGGCAGGCCGTTGATGACCACGTAGGCGATGATAGCGACCAGCACCAGCGTGGTGATGTAGGCAGCGGCACGAAACACGCCAAGCATGATCTTGTTGGACAGGTCCTTGTTGATGCGGCCCTTCTTGCCGTGGGAAAGGGCACGCTTGATGCGCTCGCGCGACGAGGTCATATCGACCGTCGTGTCAACGGAATCGGACATAGCCTACCCCCTCTTCTTCTTGGAAATCAGACGAACGATACCCACCAGCGTGGCGGAGATGATAAACAGGACCACACCCATGCCGAACAGCGCCGAGCGGTGCAGACCCGAGGAATAGCTCATGTCGAGCGCAATCTGGCTCGTGAGCGTCGAGATGGGGCTCGCAATGCTGTCGGGAATAACCGGGGCGTTACCTACGACCATGAGCACGGCCATGGTCTCGCCGATGGCACGGCCCATACCCAGCACGATGGCATCAACGATACCCAGCTTCGCGGCAGGTAGCACGACCTTATAGATGGTCTGCCACTTTGTGGCGCCCATGGCATACGATGCCTCGCGAATGCCCATGGGAATGGAATTGAGAGCATCGATGGTGAGCGTGGTGATGGTAGGGACGATCATGATGGCGAGCACAAACCACGCCGTCAGCGCACCAAAACCAAGGCCGCCGGTCAGTTGTGCGATAAACGGGCGGATGATGATCATGCCAAAGAAGCCGTAGATGATGGAGGGTATGCCCGCCAGCAGGTCAACGGCGGGGCTGATGAGCTTGCGCACGCGCTTGCTGGCAATCTCGACCAGGTAAACGGCCGTACCCACGCCCAGCGGCACGCCCATGGCGAGCGCACCGACGGTCACCAGACCCGAGCCAGCAAGCAGCGACAAGATGCCGTAGTGGCCCTCGGAAGGCGCCCACGTAAAGCTAAAGAAGTCAGCCAGACCGATGTCAGCAAAGACGGGCAGCGCCGAGTACGTGGTAAAGACAAAAATCAGGATGACGGTAACGACCGCCAAGAACGCGCAGGCAAAGAAGATCCACTGCAGCGCCTTCTCCTTAAGATAGGTACTGCGCGATACGAGCGCCAGCTCGCGCTTCTTGGGCGTCTGAACATTCTGCTCAGTCTGGGAGTTTTCCTGTGCTTCCATGCTACTCACTCCCCTTCTCGTCGTTGGTGACGGGAATAAAGCCCGCCTCGCGAATCTGCTTGTCCATCTTTTCGGACGTCACATAGTCGATGTAATCCTGCGCCTGCTGCGAAGGCACACCCTTCACAAAGAAGTAAAGGTCGCGCGAGATGGGATAGCCGCCACTCGCGACCGTCTTCTCGGACGCCTCAACATGATTGACCGAGACGGCCTTGACCGAGGTCTTGGCGTTGAGGCTATCGACGAAGCCCAGCGAAATGTAGCCGATGGCCCCACGCGAACGAGATACCACGTCGCGCACCTGGCCCGTACCCGAAAGAACGGCCGAGCGGCGATCGAACGGCGTGCCATCCATCACGATGGTACGGAAGGCCTCGCGCGTACCGGACGCCTCGTCTCGGTTGATGACCTGAATCCTCAGGTCCTCGCCACCGACCTCTTTCCAATTAGTAATCTTGCCGGCGTAGATATCGCGGAGCTGCTCGGTCGAGAGGTTATCGACGGGGTTGTCGTCGTTCACGATGACCGCAATACCGTCGTGGGCAATGACAATGGGAGTCAGGCCCAGATCCTGTTCGTCGGCATTGAGTCCACGGGAGGAGCTGGCGATATCGGCCGTGCCGGCGCTGACGGCCTCGATCCCAGCGGAAGAACCCAAACCGGAAACGAGCACGTCGATGCCGGTCTCCTCCTTAAAGCCCTCGGCCGCAATCTCGGCGATAGGAAGGCAGGTCGTGGAGCCGGCCACGGTAATGGAAGAGCTAGAAGATCCCGAAGAACAGGCGCACAGCGTAAGCGTAAGCACAGCGGCGCTCAGGACCGATACGATCTTTCTCATAGCATCACGCCGATCGCAGCATGGCGCCCACAGGTGCCGTCCTCGTTACGGTAGGAATAAAAGCGGTCGTTCTGACGCACGGTCGAAAGCTGGGTATCCACGATATTATCCGCGTCGACACCGACATCTACCAGCGCCTCGCGAATGGCAGCGGAAAGATCGAGCATGCGAGAGGT
>USCS01000064.1 GCA_900552875.1 uncultured Collinsella sp.
CACCGAGAAGGCCGTCGCCTACTACCTGGAGTCCCCGGTCATCATTTGCCCCACCATTGCTTCGACCGATGCCCCGTGCTCGGCGCTTTCGGTGCTTTATACCGATGACGGCCAGTTCGACAAGTATCTCTTCCTTAAGGCAAACCCCAATATCGTCCTTATGGATACGACGGTTATCGCGGCGAGCCCGGTGCGCCTGACGGTTTCCGGTATGGGCGATGCGCTCGCAACCTATTTCGAGGCCCAGGCGACGCACGATGCCGACGGCGGCACCTGCGCTGGCGGCAAGGGCGGCATGGCCGGCCTGGCGCTCGCCAAGCTCTGCTACGAGACGCTTATGGCCGATGGCGTCAAGGCCAAGGTCGCGCTGGAGAAGGGTGCGCTCACGCCTGCCGTCGAGCATATCATCGAGGCCAATACGCTGCTTTCGGGCATTGGCTTTGAGAGCTCGGGCCTTGCTGCTGCTCATGCCATCCACAATGGCCTGACGATGCTGCCCGAGTGCCACGGCATGTATCACGGCGAGAAGGTCGCCTTTGGCACTATCGTCCAGCTGGTACTCGAGGATGCCCCGACTGAGAAACTCGAGGAAGTCTTGGGCTTCTGCATTGAGCTTGGCCTGCCGGTCACGATGAAGGAACTTGGCGTTGCCGAGCTTACGCGCGAGCAAGCCATGATTGTTGCCGAGGCCGCCTGCGCGCCCGATGACACTATGTGCAATATGCCGTTTGAGGTGACGCCCGAGATGGTCGCAAACGCCATCCTGGGTGCCGACGCGCTGGGCCACTACTATCTCATGGATGAGTAAATCAAGCTAAGGAAGGCAAAGCCAACAGATGGCTTTGCCCCTTTTTTGCTATGGTGCAAAGGGGCAAGGTTACTTTGCACCAATCGTTGTTTGATGAAGGGCGGATTCTCGTATGGCGCTTCCTATGGTTTACGGCGGTCCCGGCCGGTATGTTCAGGGGCCGGGCGAACTGTCGCGTCAGGGCAGGTATTTGTCATGGTTGGGCTGCGCTGCCTATGTCTTGTTTGACCAGGGCACCGAGGATCGGCTGTGCAGGCAGATCGTCGATGGATTTCTGGACGAAGATCTAAGCGAGCCGTTCTTTAAGATTTATAACGGTCCGTGTACGGAAGAGGCCGTTGTCGGAATGGCTCAGGAAGCCCAGGCCGAGTATTGCGACATGGTGGTGGGCATTGGCGGCGGCAAGATGCTCGATATCGCAAAGGCAGTAGCGTTTTATGCTGAGCTGCCGTTGTGTGTATGCCCCACGGCGGCTTCGATGGACGGCCCGTGCAGTGCGATTTCGGTGCTGTATCACGAGGATGGGTCGTTCGACCGCTACCTGATGCTCGAGAAGAATCCAGATCTGGTCGTGGTCGATACCAACGTGGTTGCGGCAGCACCACTGCGGATGACGGTCGCTGGTATGGGCGACGCACTGGCAACGTACTTCGAGGCGCGTTCGTGTGCCGCGGCGCACGGCGCCAACGAGCATGGTGGCGCGCCGGGACACTTGGCCTTGGTTACGGCTCGTGCCTGCTATGACACGCTCATGGAGTGCGGCGTCGCTGCCAAGCGCGATCTCAAAAAGGGCCGTATATCGCCGGCGGTTGAGCGCCTGATCGAGTGCAATATTCTGCTTTCGGGTGTTGGCTTTGAGAGTGGCGGCCTGGCGTTGGCACATGCCATCGCCAACGGTCTGACGATTCTGCCCGAGTGCAAGGCCATGCATGGTGAGGCCGTGGCATTTGGTCTGGTGGTGCAGCTGCGCCTGGAGCGTGCGCCCGAGCTTGATCAGGTGCTCGAGTTTTGCCAGCGCGTTGGTCTGCCGACGACGCTCGAGGAGCTGGGCCTTGGCGAGATTTCCGATGCCGACCTGCAGAGTGTTGCAAATGCGGTCTTTAGAAACGAGCGTAATATGGCCAACGAGCGGGCCAAGGTGACCAAACAAAAGCTCGTGCAGCTCATGTGCGAGGCATAGTTTGGCGCTTGATTGACCTTGTGCAATCGAGGCGGCGATAGGCCATAGGCTATTTGTCCCAAAGGTGCTCCGCGTGTAATTTGCTCGAGGCACGGGCCGATGGCGTATCATTATTTCTTGCTTGTTTGCACTGCTCAGGGAGGGGCCGCGCATGGCGCAGGAACACGATCTGTTTGATGACGTTATCGAGATCAGCAAGGGTTTCGACTTTCTTAAAAACCCGCTTGGCGGCGTGACCGATGCACTCGATCCGTCGGCTCCGCAGTGGAATCCTGCCGACTACAAGGAGCGTCCGCGCGGCAACACCATTCCGTGCCTGACCTGCAAAAACGAAAAGAGCGGTTGCACCGCGTGCATGGACGTGTGCCCGGTCAACGCCATCGAGGTCGAGGAAGACGCCATCGAGATTCTCGATACCTGTCGCAAGTGCGGCCTGTGCGCCGCTGCCTGTCCGACTGAGGCGATCATCTCGCCGCGCTTGGCGCCCAAAAACCTGTATGACGACATTGTCTCGGCAGCTACGAGCCACGAGACCGCCTACGTCACCTGCACGCGCGCCCTTAAGCGCATGCCGCGCGAGAACGAGGTCGTCGTTGCCTGCGTGGGCGATATTACGGCCGAGACCTGGTTCTCGGTACTGGCGGACTATCCCAACGTGAGTGTGTACCTGCCGTTGGGCGTGTGCGATAAATGCCGCAACACCGGCGGTGAGGACATTCTGGGCGAGGCCATCGCCACTGCTGAGGAGTGGGCCGGTACGGGCATGGGCCTGGAGGTCGACCCCAAGAGCCTCAAATGTCATAAGCGCCGCGAGTACGAGCGCAAGGAGTACATGGATAAGATTGCCCGCACCACGGGCCTTACCGTGACCAAGCTCAACCCGGCAACGGCGGCACTGGCCTCGGTGACGCAGAAGTTGAAGGCCCATCGCCATCAGATTACCCAGCTGGAGCGTACGCTCAACACCATGTGCGGCACCACGACGACCAAGCGTCGCCGTACGCTTACGCACGGGCGCCAGCTGGTACTCTCGACGCTGCAAAACCATCCCGAGCTTGCCCAGAACATGCAGGTGAGCACGCCGGAATGCGATTTTGACAAGTGCACGTCGTGCGGCGAGTGCGTCAACGTGTGCCCCACGTTTGCCTGCGATCTGGTGGGAAGCGGCCGCTTTGCACTGGAGTCCACGTATTGCCTGGGTTGCGGAGCCTGCGTCAAGGTGTGCCCCGAGCATGCGCTTAAGCTGGTTGAACATGATGCATCCAACCTAGTCGTCGTCGATCCCGAGGCCGAGGAAAAGGCCGCCCAGAAGGCTAAGGCCCACGAAGAAGCCCAGAAGGTCAAGGCCGAGGCAAGGGCTAAGCTCGACAAGATACTCGATCAGGTGGAGAAGCTCGCGGACTAGTCAGCGACCCCTATCTCTGCTTCATTCGTGCCGCCGTGGCGTCCGGGTTCGCCCAGATGCTGCGTCGGCGCTATACTTATGCAGTTTGAAATGCTTGTACCAAAAGGAGCTGTCGTGTCCCTTTCCATCGGTATCGTGGGCCTGCCCAACGTAGGCAAGTCGACGCTGTTCACCGCGCTTACCAAAAAGACCGGCCTTGCCGCCAACTATCCGTTCGCCACGATCGACCCCAATGTGGGTATCGTCGACGTGCCCGATAGCCGCCTGCAAAAGCTCGCCGACATCGTTAACCCGGGTCGCATCGTGCCGGCGACGGTCGAGTTCGTCGACATCGCAGGTCTGGTGAAGGGCGCCAACGAGGGCGAGGGCTTGGGCAACCAGTTCCTGGCCAACATTCGCGAGACCGACGCCATCTGCGAGGTCGTGCGCTACTTTAAGGACCCCAACGTTATGCGTGAGGTGGGCCGTACGGGCGAGTTCGTCGATCCCGCCGGCGATGCCGACACCATCATGACCGAGCTCATCCTGGCCGACATGGGCACGCTTGAGAAGCAGCTGCCCAAGCTCGAGAAGGAGGCCAAGCGCGACAAGGAGCTCATGCCCAAGTTCGAGGTCGCCAAGCGCCTGCTTGCCTGGCTTAACGAGGGCAAGCGCGCTGCGTCTATGGAGATGACCGACGAGGAGCGCGCCGCTGCCAAGGGCCTGTTCCTGCTCACTATGAAGCCCATCCTGTATGTGGCCAACGTGGACGAGGATATGCTCAACGACGATCTGGCGCCCATCGATGGTGTTAAGCCGCTGCCCATCTGCGCCAAAATCGAGGCTGAGCTTTCCGAGCTCGATCCCGAGGACGCCGCCGACTACCTGGAGAGCCTGGGCTTGGAGCAGCCCGGCCTGGACGTGCTCGCGCAGGCGGCCTATAAGCTGCTCGGTCTGCAGTCGTTCTTTACGGCCGGCGAGATGGAGGTCAAGGCCTGGACGGTGCGTCAGGGTGCGACCGCCCCGCAGGCTGCCGGCGTCATCCACACCGACTTTGAGCGCGGCTTTATTAAGGCCGAGGTCATTGGCTATGACGACTACATCGAGCTCGGCGGCGAGCAGGGCGCCAAGGCCGCCGGCAAGCTGCGTATTGAGGGCAAGGACTATGTCATGGCCGATGGCGACGTTGTGCACTTCCGCTTTAACGTGTAAGGACGACGCACATGTTTAAATATGGCAAAAAAGCCGGCTATATGGGTATTGCGCTGCTCGTGCTTGCGGTGATTCCGCTGGTGGTCGCAGCGTGTGTTATCCCCAACATTGGTCCCGAGGTGGCAACAAAGTTTAATGCCGCCGGCGAGGCGACGCGCTGGGGCAAGAGCTACGAGTTGCTGGCACTGCCGGTGCTCAACCTGCTGCTGAGCGTGTCGACGTACTTTACGGCAGGACGCCAGGCTAAAAACAATGATGACTCCGCCGCCATGGCGCGCATCGTGTGCGAGCGCTACCTGCGCAACGGTTGCATCACGGGTGTGTTCCTCAACGTGATCAACGTTTACTTTATGTACTCGGCGATTACCGGAACGGGCTTTGGCCTTGGTTTCTAGCTTGTTCTTTTAGGCAACGAGCCTGCACACATATTCAATGGCTGCTGCGAGGCCGCCGCTCGATCGTGGTTTAAAGACCATGTCGGCGGCGGCTTCGTTTTCGTATCCGGTGCCGCGAAGGGCGAGTGCGATACCGGCTTCTAAAAGGAGCGGCAGGCCGCGCCGGCTGGTCGCTATTACAACGGCCTGATTGAGCGAGCAGCTATGCGTTTGGCATTGGATGGCAAGTTCACCTTGCGCCGGGCAAGGGACCAGAACGGCGGCGACGCGACTTGATAGCAATGCAAATGCTGTGCGCTCATCGGGCGAAAGGCATTCTGCTTCAACGACGACGAGCTTGGGCGGTGCGCTGTTTGTGCGAAGCGTGGCTCGGTACGTGAGGACCGAAGAACCCGACATAGAAAACTCCTGTGTATTCGGCAAAACGTAAACTATAGTTTACGTTTATGTTCGGCTCCATTTCAAACTCGTCTGCATGGACGAACGTGCGAAACAGATTCTTGGCAAGCGAGTCGAGCAGACGCGCAGGGACCTTGGTATCTCCAAGGTCGATTTTTGTGTGGCAGCAGGAATCAGCCGCCCCTATCTCGACAGAATCGAAGATGGAACGGCAAATTTCACGCTCAAGGTTCTATTTAAGATCGCGCCCGCGCTTGGCATGACGGTATCAGAGCTTCTCGAGGGCATCGAATAGGGCGTTCCCCCGCTGCTATTTGACGCTCTTTGGGCGGGTCCCCCTGGTTGCGATGTGCAAAATCGCGAGTATTCAGCACCAGTTCGGCTGTAGACGGTAGCTTGAGCGGCTGGTTTTGCCTTTTTGGTAGTAGTTAATCCACACGTTAAATAAAAATGAGGAATAAATATTTACCAGACGGCACCTTCGTCCTAAAAGTTCGTCTAACAATTGGCCGATTCTATGCCTCTGGCGGAGAAATTGCAGAATACTCCGTTTTTTGCACGGCCCGAGGGGGACCACCTGTCGTTTGAGGCTGCGATAAGTGGAACTGCCTTAGGGATTAGGCCATCGGGATGCGGTCGTGGTTGACTTGGCTGTAGAACAGGCGCTGAATCTCGGCCGCATCACGTGATTGGCCGAGCGCCCACATGGTTTTGGCCACGAGCGTCTCGGTGGTCATGTCGTCGCCGCGCAAAATGCCCGGATGATCGGCGTAGGCACGGCCGACCTCATAAACACCCAGGTCAAGGCCCTCTTCGGGGACCTGCGTGGTCATAACGACGGTGCGGCCCGAATCGACCCAGCGGAAAATCGCCTCTTGGAACGACTCACCCGACTCGCCAAACTCGGGGATACCGCCAATGCCAAAGGTCTCAAGGATTACAGCGTCGTAGCTATCGGCAAGGGCGTCGAGGATGCCCGGGTTTACGCCGGGCGTGAGCTTGAGTACAAATACGCGCGGGTCGATGCTGTCGTAGAAACGCACCGGGTTTTCGCCCTGATGCGTGCCGTGAAGCCCGTTGCGCACGATGCGGTCATTGCGGATATAGGCGATGGGCGGATAGTTGACGCTAATGAACGCGTTAAAGCTCATGGTACGCTGCTTGCGGGCGCGCGTGCCGGCAATGGCGACGCCGCCAAACACAATCGAGACATCGTGCGAGTGCTCGTCGAGCGCATAGAGCAGGCTCTGGTACAGGTTGAGCTTGGCGTCGGTAAATGGATTGCCCATGGGCTTTTGCGAGCCGGTGAGCACGATGGGCTTGGGGCTGTCCTGAATCAGGTAGGAAAGCGCTGCCGCGGTGTAGCTCATGGTGTCGGTGCCGTGCAGAATCACGAAGCCGTCGTGGTCGGCATAACCCTCGACGATGACGTCGCGGATACGCATCCAGTCACTGGGGCGCATATTGGTGCTGTCGATGTTCATGGGCTGCACGACGTCGAGCTCGCAGAGGCCCGAGATCTCGGGGACGCTCTGGGCGAGCTCCTCACCGGTCAGGGCGGGGGAGAGGCCGTTGCCGTCCTCGGTCGATGCGATGGTGCCGCCCGTGGCGATGAGAAGGATGCGCTTCATGCTAGTATTCCTATCGTATTTGCCGCCGCAGAGGCGGAGTCGTTCGGCAGTATTGTGGCACAGGGCGTCCAATGTTCAAACGTATTACATCATCTGTAACGTTTGGTAACACTTCAATCGCCGTCAAATAGGGCCCAGGTCGTGCGTTTGCCGTGCGCTGATGGCTGCGAGGGACGAGAAACCCCATATAACGTGTACACTATGAAAGCTGTTTTCGTTTATTCGCGCGGGTGGGCACCGGCTCCCCGCCAACAAGAGGGGGAAACCATGGATCAAAAGGCTTCCGCAAAGGTCCTCGTACTCGACTTTGGTGCGCAGTACGGTCAGCTCATTGCCCGTCGCGTCCGCGACCTCAACGTGTATTCCGAGATCGTTCCCTGCGACATCTCGGCCGATGAGATTCGCGAGATGAACGCCTCTGCGCTCATCCTTTCTGGCGGCCCGGCCTCCGTGTACGCCGAGGACGCTCCGTCCATCGATCCCGCCATCTTCGACCTTGGACTTCCCGTCCTTGGCTTTTGCTACGGCCATCAGATCACGGCCGTGACGCTCGGCGGCAAAGTCGGCCACTCCGAGGTGGGCGAGTACGGCCGCGCCACCATCACGCGTACGGCCGGCGCCAAGCTCTTTAACTCCACGCCTATGGAGCAGACCGTGTGGATGAGCCACCGCGACGCCGTGTCCGAGGTGCCCGAGGGCTTTACCGTTACCGCCAGCACCGACGTGTGCCCGGTTGCCGCCATGGAGTGCGTCGAGCGCAAGATTTTCACCACGCAGTTCCACCCCGAGGTCAAGCACTCTGAGTACGGTCAGCAGCTGCTGAGCAACTTCCTGTTTGAGATCTGCGGCCTGGAGCCCAATTGGAGCATGGACAACCTGGTCGAGACCATGACGGCCGAGTTCCGCGAGAAGGTCGGCGACGACCGCGTGATTCTGGCCCTGTCCGGTGGCGTCGACTCCTCCGTCGTGGCTGCGCTGGGCGCCCGCGCCGTGGGCAAGCAGATGACCTGCGTGTTCATCAACCACGGCCTGCTGCGCAAGGGCGAGCCCGAGCAGGTGGAGGAGGTCTTCACCAAGCAGTTTGACGTCGACTTTATCCACGTCCACGCCGAGGACCGCTATGCCGAGCTTCTGGCCGGCGTGACCGAGCCCGAGGAGAAGCGCCGCATCATCGGCACACAGTTCTGGAAAGAGTTCTTCGCCGTGGCCCAGCAGC
>USCS01000065.1 GCA_900552875.1 uncultured Collinsella sp.
CTTGGCGGCGAGCTCCTCCTGGGAAATCTCGGCCTCCTCGGCGCACTTCTGGGCGTCATAGGCGCGGAAGAACGGATAGTACAGAACGAAGTCGACGACCAGGATAAGGGCGAGCATCACAAAGGCGAGCGGCTCGTTTTGGGCGACGAGGCCAATGGCGCCCCAAATAGTCAAAAAGACCTGGAACAGGCCGAAGACGACGCTCCACCCAAGAGCGCTTTTGGCAACGGTGCCCGATTGAGCGCGAATGGCCTTGGCCTCGCGCAAGACAAGGTAGACGGTCGCCGCAAGACCGACGAGCGAGATGGCGGCAGCGAACATGCTGAGACTCCTCACAAACTAAAACGTACGAAAGCGGGGGTTTACCCGATTGTTACCAAGATATGCGCTGCAATTGGTGGCTGCGCACAACAACCAGCCATATTAACGCGCACGTGCGGCGGTGTGGCGCAATGTAGTGGCGGCCTGCGCGATAATGGACGGGAATTACACGGAAACGTAAAGGCTTCTTAAAGAATTAGCGAGGATAGAGCTATGGGCGAGCAGGTTTGTATGACGGGCGCCGAGTACTGCGGCGGAGCTGTGGGCGTGGACGCGGGCGGCTATCCGGTCGAGACTACGGGCAACGCGGCGCTGGACATCTTGGAACACCGCTCGTCCACGCGTGCCTTCGCGCGTGATGACGACGACCGTCCCGTGGCGGTGACCGACGAGCAGCGGGCGGCGATCTTGCATGCGGCGAGCCGCGCGCCGTCGGCGGGCGCCATGATGATGTATTCCATCGTGAGCATCCGCGAGCAGGCAACGCTCGACCGCCTGGCCGACCTGTGCGACCACCAGCCCATGATTGCCAAGGCGCCCTGGGCACTAATATTTGTGGTCGATTATGCCAAGTGGATCGATCTGTTTGAGCACGTGGGCTGCTTTGAGCCCGAGTTTGTCGAGCGCACGGGCAAGGCGCCCCGCCGCGCGCCGGGTCTGGGCGACTTTGCCATCGCGGCGCAGGATGCCGTGATCGCCGCGCAAAACGCCGTGGTTGCCGCCGAGGCCCTGGGGCTGGGGAGCTGCTATATCGGTGATATCGTCGAGAACGCTGAGGAAGTTGCCGCGCTGCTCGATCTGCCGCCCTATACCATGCCGCTGTCGATGCTCATCATCGGCACGCCCCGTAAGGAGCGCCCGGCAATCGCGCACCCCGTGGTGAACCTGGTGCACGAGGAGCGCTACTGCCGTGCGGATGCCGCGACTATGGATGCGCAGGTGGCCGAGATGGATGCGATGTTTCGCCCGCACGCCCGCGAGGTGGGGGAGCGCGTCGTGGATATCTACACCCGCAAGCACACGAGTCCCTTTATGGCCGAGATGAGCCGCTCCATGGAGTGGTGGTTCAAAAACTGGCTCGGAAAATGACGAATGTGACAAGGGGATAGTCCCTTTGCCGCATTCCATATCGCCGCGGTAGCCTAAAGACTGTATAAATCTTTATCTAGCTGGGAAAACAGTGCATTAAAACATGGGCCGATTACCTATAATCCCTTCGAACATTAAAGTTGGGAGGAAACCGGCTTATGGAACAAAAGGCCAAGGAGGCAGCTTCGCACGCTGCGATTCCTGTGAGCATCTCGGCGATGCTCGTCACGCTGGGCGTGGTGTACGGCGATATCGGCACCAGCCCTATGTATGTAACCAAGGCGCTCGTTGCCGGCAACGGCGGCATCGGAAGCGTCACGGAGGAGTTCGTGCTTGGCGCGCTCTCCCTTGTCGTGTGGACGGTCACGCTGCTGACGACCGTCAAGTACGTGCTGATCTCGCTGCGCGCCGACAACCACGGCGAGGGCGGTATCTTTGCCCTATACAGCCTGGTCAAGCGTTGCGGCAAGTGGCTCATCATCCCCGCCATGCTGGGCGGCGCCGCATTGCTCGCTGACGGCATCCTGACGCCCGCCGTTACCGTTACCACGGCCATCGAGGGCCTGCGCACCATCCCGGCGGTCCATGCTGTGTTGGGTGACGATCAGGGCCGTGTCGTGGCCATCACGCTTGCCATCATCATCGCGCTCTTTTTGGTGCAACGCATCGGTACGGCCAAGATCGGTCACGCCTTTGGCCCCATCATGACGCTGTGGTTCCTGTTCCTGGGCGGCACGGGTCTGTTTTTTGTCTTCCAGCACCCCGCCGTGCTGCTGTGCCTCAACCCGGTGCGCGGCATCGCCTTTTTGCTGAGCCCCAACAACCACGCGGGTATCATGATTCTGGGCAGCTGCTTCCTCGCCACCACCGGTGCCGAGGCGCTCTACTCCGACATGGGCCACGTCGGCCGCGGCAACATCTACGCCACCTGGCCGTTCGTTAAGTGCTGCCTGCTGCTTTCCTATATGGGCCAGGGCGCTTGGCTTATGAACAACGCTGCCAACCCCGAGCTCATGGGCATTGCCGACCTCAACCCGTTCTACCAGATGCTCGCCCCGGGCCTGCGCCCGTTTGCCGTAGGCCTTTCCACCGTTGCGGCCATCATCGCCTCGCAGGCGCTCATCACCGGCGCATTCTCGCTGGTGTCCGAGGCCAGCCGTCTGGACCTTATGCCGCACATGCAGGTCTTCTACCCTGCCGAGACCAAGGGCCAGCTCTACATCCCCATGGTCAACAACGTCATGCTCGTGGGCTGCGTCATCGTGGTGCTGCTGTTCCAGAACTCGGCGCATATGGAAGCCGCCTACGGCCTTGCCATTACGCTGACTATGATGTGCACCACGCTGCTGCTCTTCTTCTACCTGCACGAGGAGCGCAAGCTCAAGGTTGCTCCGTGGATCTTCGCGGCCTTCTTCCTTTTGCTCGAAGGCTTCTTCTTCGTGAGCTCGCTCACCAAGTTCTTCCACGGCGGCTACTTCACCATCCTCATGGCTGCACTCATCATGGGCATTATGGTGTGCTGGTACAACGGCACGGCGGTCGAGCAGCGCCAGTTTACGCTGCTGCCGCTGCGCAGCTACCTGCCGCAGCTCAAGCGCCTGCGCGACGACGACCGTTACGAGCGCATGAGCGACAACGTCGTGTACCTGACCAAGGACACCCATACCGACTACATCGACCGCGATATTGTCTACTCGATCTTGGACAAGCATCCCAAGCGTGCCCACGCCTGGTGGTTTGTGAACGTCGAGACCATGGACGAACCGCATACCTTTGCCTATTCGGTCGAGACGTTCGGCACCGACTACGTGTTCCGCGTGCATCTGTACCTGGGCTACAAGATCAACCAGCGCGTCAATGCCTACCTGCGTCAGGTTGTTCAGGACCTGGCTGCCACCGGCGAGCTGCCGCCGCAGACGCATGACTACTCGGTCTACAAGGATCCGGGTAACATCGGTACGTTCAAGTTCGTCCTGATCCGTAAGCTTCTGGCGCCCGAAAGCGATGTGGAGCCCAGCGAGCGCACGGCCATCACGCTCAAGTACATCATCCGCCGCGCCGCCGGCACGCCCGCGCGTTGGTACGGCCTGGAGAACTCCAACGTGAGCTTTGAGTACGTGCCGCTGTTCACCAAGTTCAAGGCCGTGAATAAGATGCAGCGCCTGGCTCCCAACGAGCGCCCGTAGACGCCGGTGGCTACACGGAGTTAGTTTTTGATGGATAAGCATGAGGCCGGGGAGGAAAACATGGATACAAAGGCGCTCGATGGCCGTGAGGCGGTGGTCGAAATGGTGCGTGAGGCGCGCGTCGACGCCGCCGAAGATCGGTTCTTTACGAATCGTGCCAACATGGACATGGCCGATCGTGTGATTTCGGTCGTGGCACTGGTGTTTGTCGCGGTGTGCGTGTGTGCCCTGCTCGCGCACGTGCTGTTTGTCTAGCGACCGCCGGTCGTAGAAGGCTTTACACTTAGAACCACCACAAGGGGAAACCACCACAAAGGTGCCTGTCCCCTTTGTGGTGGTTTTTGTTTTTGAGAGAGGAGCGGGGCGCTGATGGACGTCCGTACGGACGGCGATATTGCCGATAGCTTTTGGTGGCGGCGCACAACGTTGACGCGCCGCACTCCTCTGTATGACGCCTGCGTATCGGCGGGGCTGCTGGTTGCGGCGACGATTGTGGGCGCGTTGCTCGACCATCCGGGTCTCGCGCCGAGCATCATGATCGTCTATGTGTTCGCCGTTCAGCTGTGCGCATTCTTTACCTGGAGTCGCCTGTATTGCTTGCTGAGCTCGGCTGCCGCCGTGGCGCTCTACAACTTCTTGTTTGTCGACCCGCGCTACTCGCTGTCGCTTATCGACCGCGGCTATCCCGGCATGTTCTTCATCATGTTCGTGGTCTCGCTTGTGTCGAGCTCGATTGCGTTGGCCCTGCGCCGCGCCTTGGCACAGGCTGCCGCCAGCGACCGCCGCACGCATATGGTGCTCGAGACCAACCGCATGCTGCAGCGTTGCGCCGACGAGCAGCAGATTGTTCATGCCATGGCCACGCAGCTGGCGCGTCTTTCGGGCTGTCCGGTCGTGTGGTACAGCGCCGACGCCGAGGGCGATGACCTGTTGCCGCGTGCGACGTACACGGCCGTGGGCGATGCCGCGCCGGTGCACGAGCTGGCGCCGCAGATGCCGCCGCGGCTCTCGGCGTCCGCCTATGTGGGAACGCCGCTCGACGCCACGTTTGGCGGCTCGGCGTTTTATGGCATCTACCTGACGGTTCGCACAGGCGACGGCTTCGTGCGCTCGGGCGACCCCGCCTCGGTGGTGGGCGTGCTGGCTATTGTTGCCGAGCCCGACGTGCTGACGCATGAGGAGCGGACACTTGCCGATGCCATCGTGAGCGAAGGCGAGCTGGCACTCGATCGCGCCCGCGCCATGGAGGCCCGCGAGGAGGCGGCGGTGCTCGCCAAAAACGAGCAGCTGCGCGCCAACCTGCTGCGTTCCATCTCGCACGACCTGCGCACACCGCTCACCAGTATTTCGGGCAATGCCGATGTGCTGCTCGACCAGGGCTCGACCGGCACCGCCGTGCTCGACGCCCAGACGCGCCGCGGCCTGCTCCTGTCCATTCGCTCGGATGCGCTGTGGCTCAACGCCACCGTCGAGAATCTGCTTGCCATCACCAAGCTCGAGGGCGGCGGCATGCATCTGTCGACTACGCTCGAGCTTATGGACGATATCGTCGAGGAGGCGCTGCGCCACGTGAACCCTGCCGTGCGCGAGCACGACCTTAAGGTGGTGCCGTGCGACGAGCCGGCGCTCGTTAACGTCGATGCGCGCCTGATGGTGCAGCTGGTGGTCAATCTGGTGAACAACGCCGTCACCTATACGCCCGCAGGCTCGCATATCGTGATTTCGATTGGCGTCGACGATGGACGCGTAGCGTGCTCGGTGGCCGATGACGGCCCGGGCATTGCGCCCGAGGACCGCGAGCGGATCTTTGAGTCGTTCTACACCGCCAACCACGGTCTTGCCGACAGCCATCGCAGCGTGGGTCTGGGTCTTTCGCTCTGCCGCTCCATTGCGTTAGCGCATGGCGGTAGCATAGAGGTTGCCGCGGCGGATCCGCACGGCTCGGTCTTTACGATTGAGCTTCCCGTCGCTGACGTTTCGTTTGATAAGGAGTAGCGCCGTGCCGAACTCTGCCGTAAAACCGCTCATCTTGGTCGTTGAGGACGACCCCGCCGTTCGCAACTTAATCGTTGCCGCGCTCGAGGCGCACGGCTTGCGTCATATGGCCGTGGAGACCGCCCATGCCGCCATCGCCGCCGCCTCATCGCAGACGCCGAGCATCGTGCTGCTCGATTTGGGCCTGCCCGATATGGATGGCGTCAAGGTGGTGGAGTCGGTGCGCACATGGTCGGGCATGCCGATCATCGTGGTCTCGGCGCGCAGCGAGGATGCGGACAAGATCCGCGCGCTCGATGCCGGCGCCGACGACTACCTGACCAAGCCGTTTTCGGTCGAGGAGTTGCTCGCACGCATTCGCACCACGCTCAGGCGTCTTTCGTATGCACAGACGGGCGGTGTTACCTCCGAGGGCTCGTTCGATACCGGCGAGTTGCATATCGATTTTGATGCCGGCATCGCCACGATGGATGGCGAGGAGCTGCATCTGACGCCGATCGAGTACAAGCTCCTGTGCCTGCTGGCGCACAACGCCGACAAGGTGCTAACGCACCAGTTTATCCTGCACGAGATTTGGGGCACGGCGACTAAGAGCGACCTGGCGAGCCTGCGTGTCTTTATGGGCACGTTGCGCAAGAAGATCGAGTCCGACCCCGCGCACCCGCGCTATATCCAAACGCACGTGGGTATCGGCTATCGCCTGGTCACCCAAGGCTAGATTGCCAGCCACCATCCCAATATGAGTTGCGGTGAAATACGGTCTAAATTTGCCTAATTCCAGGCAAAACAGTCCGTATTCCACCGCAACTTTGTCTATTTGCCCTTGGGCTTGCTGGCGTAGAACTTCTTCTTTTTGGGCTTGCCGGCGGGGGAGGGTTTGCCGGCAAAGTTCGACTTGCCGTTGCCGGCCTGCGCGTGCGCGGGTACTGACGCACGGGGCTTGCGGGCCTCGGGGTTGCGCAGCTCCTCGGTTCGCTCGGCAATTTCCTCGGCGCTAAAGCCGACCTCTGCCATGGCGTCCTCGATGGGCAGGCGGCGCACGATATAGCAGTGGTGCACCTTCTGGTTGCGTGCGAAGTCCTCGGGGATGGTCTGCGCCGTAATGTCCTGTAGCACCACGCCTGCGCGTGCGAGCTTGCGCGCCTCGGGGCGGAAGCCGCGCAGGTTGCAGCTAAAGATGGCATGTCCGCCCTGTGTGAGCAGGCGCGACACGCCGGCCAAAAGCTCAACATGGTCACGCTGGACATCCCAGGTGCGACGGCCCATCTTGGACGAGTTCGAGAACGTGGGCGGGTCGACAAAGATCAGGTCCCAGCGGTTGCGCGTCTGACGCTGGTCACGAATCCAGGCGAGCACGTCATCGCGCACAAAGTGATGCTGCGGCCCCACAAAGCCGTTCTGACGCATATTGCGCTCGGCCCAGTCCAGATAGGTGTTGGAGAGGTCGACCGTCACGGTCTCCTCTACGCCGCCGTCTGCCGCGTAGCAGGTGGCAGTGCCGGTGTAGGCGAACAGGTTGAGGAAGCGGCGCGCCTGCTTGGCGTGCTCGCGCACTAGGTTGCGGGTGACGCGGTGATCCAGGAAGATACCGACGTCCAGGTAGTCGTCAAAGTTGACGGCGAAGGTGAGCCCGCCCTCTTCGATGAGCGGCAGGCGACGGCGCGCGATGTTGGCGCGCTCGCCCGATGCGCCCTTGCCGGCGCCCTGCTTGCCGTACTGCGAGCCGCCGCGCGAACGCATGCGGGCCTTGGCGTGCACGTGCTCGGCCGGAACATCCAGGATACGCGGCGCGATGGCCAAGATGTCGAGCATACGGGCCTGGGCCAGCGCGGGGTCGATGGTCTTGGGCGCGGCGTATTCGGCGATGACGAGCCAGCGGCCCGGCGTCTGCGGGCAACCCTCGTACAGGTCGATGGCGGCGGAGTAGTCGGGCAGGTCGGCATCGTAGACGCGGTAGCAGCTCACGCCCTCGCGCTTTGCCCACTTGCGACGCAGGCGGGCGTTCTTGCGCAGGCGGTTGGCGAACTGCTCGGACTCCGGGATGAGCACGGGCAGCGGCTTGCCGTCGCCCAGGTCGAGCGTGGCGGCAGGTTCGGGCATGGAGGCGTTGGCGGCTTCGTCTTCGGCTTCCGCGGACTGTTCCTCGGTGTTTGCGCTGGTCGCAGCTTCGAATGTCGCGGCGGCGTGGTCGAGCGAGGGCCAAACCTCAATAGCCGCCTCCTCGTTATTGGGCATGACGGCGATGGAGCGCGCGGGCTCGGCATGGAGCGCGCGGGCCATAAGGCCATCGCGGGTGAGCGCGGCGACCGGCGCCGCGCCAAGCTCGGGCGCGCGGCGCAGCTCACCGACCAGCGTCATGGCGTCGTGCATGAGCGAAAGCGGGGTCTCGGTGGTGTCCGCGACCACGG
>USCS01000066.1 GCA_900552875.1 uncultured Collinsella sp.
CCGGTCATGAACACGGCTGAGTGCCACACCATCGAGCACCTGGGTGCGACCTTCCTTCGCAATCATGCCGAGTGGTCGAGCCGTATCGTTTACTTTGGCCCCATGGGCTGCCGCACGGGCTTTTACCTGGTCGTGTTTGGCGAGGTGACGAGCGAGGAGATCCTGCCGCTCGTGCGCGAGCTCTTTGAGTTCGTCGCCGACTTTGAGGGCGATGTCCCCGGTGCCGCTCCCGAGGAGTGCGGCAACTACCTGGACCAGAACCTTCCCATGGCAAACTGGCTCGCGCGCCGCTACCTCGATCGCGACCTGGCCGATATCGACGAGAAGCACCTGCACTACCAGCAGGCGTAAGGATTGCCTTCTGCTTCTAAACCGTTCACATGGAGATATCGACCGTTTAACTGTTTAGTAATGTTTACACGAGGTCATTTACGGTGTTTCGCTTAAACTGGCAACCAGAGTGATATTCAGGCAAGGCTCCTGAAGCAGCATCTGTCGACATTGATTGTCGGATTCTGCTTCGGGAGCCTTGTTTTGTTTAAGGGGGACACATGGAAATCGTTAAACGAATTAACACCAGCGCTGTCCTCTGCATCGACGGAAATGGCAGGCAGCTGGTGGCATTCGGGCGTGGCCTGGGGTTTAAGGACGTTGGCGATGAATTACCGCTCTCGGAGATTCAACGAACGTTCTATAACGTTAGTTCCCGCTACATCGCTCTCATTGATGAAGTCTCGGATGAACTTCTCGAGCTGACCTCGGATGTTATTGATATGTCGACAGGACTGCTTCCCTATGAAGTAAGCCCTAATTTGCCGTTTATTCTTGCGGACCATATCGCGTATGCAATTAAGCGCAAGGAGCAAAACATTGTTGTCCATATGCCCTTGTCTTTTGATGTTCGCCAACAATATCCCGTCGAATTCAAAATCGGCGAGTACGCGCTTCGAATAATCAGGAAACGTCTCAATGTTAGGCTTCCCGCTCATGAGACAGTTGGAATTGCCATGGCGTTTATCAATAACATGGCCGATTCGGATTCATGTGAGCTGGCTGAAGAGTTTGGCACGGACGTTTACGATCGCGTTCTCGAAGAATCAACTATTGCTGTTGAAAGACGGCTTGGTATTCAAGTTGATCGGGAGGGCTTCGATTATGCAAGGTTCGCAACCCACCTTCAGTACCTATTCAATAGGTTGAACTCTGGCGAAAGTATCGTAAGCGACAACCGCAAGATGTATCTCTCGCTCAAAGATGAATATCCGGTGGCATCGGCGTGCGCCGATGACATCGCTTCTGTTCTCAGCCGGCTGACGGGCCAAGAACTTATAGACGAAGAAAGACTCTATCTGATGATGCATATCAATCGAATCGCATCGAAAGCTAGGTAATTGGTCGGCGAAGGCGCGCGCTTTGCCGATGGTTACATATAAAACACAACATGGGAGAAATGGTATTTATGGCAGATACAACCAAGCTCGCTGCCGAGATTCTCGAGATGGTGGGCGGTGCAGAAAACGTTACATTTGTAGCCCACTGCATGACTCGTTTAAGGTTCAATCTTAAGGACGAAAGCATCGTAGATGATGCAAAAGTCAAGGCAATCGATGGTGTGATCGATATTCGCCATTCAGCAGGGCAATACCAAGTGATTGTGGGGCCCAAGGTCGATAAGGTCTACGAAATCGTTGCAAAGGAAACCGGGGTTGACACCGGGAAGTCCGCGGCAGATGAAGGCGAGACCAAAGGTTTTCTGGGAAAGCTGATGAAGCTGATCAGCGGCATCATGATGCCCGTTCTTCCCGCCTTGATTGCATGCGGAATGATAAACGCCGTCCTTAGTATCCTGACGACGGCAGGTGTCGTTTCCGCTGAGAGCGGAATTTATACCCTGCTGTACGGCATGGGAAACGCCAGCATGTATTTCTTGCCCGTTCTCGTCGGATCGTCTGCGGCCAAATTCTTTGGAATCGATCAATATATCGGTGCGGTGCTCGGTGCAATCCTGCTTTACCCGACTTTTGTTGCCGCAGCTGGAGCTGGTGATGCGCTGGATTTGTTCGGCATGAAGTTCACGATGGTGAGCTATGCCTCGACGGTGTTTCCCGCTATCGTGGCGGCTTGGTTCGCATCCGTTCTTTATAAGTGGCTGCGTGCGGTTCTTCCCGATGCTTTGGCATTTGCACTCGTTCCGTTCCTGACAGTTGCTATTGCTGCCCCCATCTCGCTTCTTGTGGTTGGCCCGGTTATCCAACAGGCGAGCTCCTTGCTTGCGACTGCCGTACTGGCGGTCTATCAGTTCAGCCCCATTCTTTGCGGCGTTATTCTTGGACCGATATTTGGCCTCGTCATGATTCCTCTTGGACTCCATTGGGCCCTCATTGTGATCTCCATCAACAATATTATGACCGTCGGTTCCGACCCTATCCTTGGACTTCTTTGCGGTAGCATGGGTGTCGTCGGCGCTTGCTTGGCGTTTGCTTTCCGCTCGAAGGATCCGAGCGAAAAGAGCCTTGGATTCAGCTGTGCCATTACGAGCCTGTGCGGAATTACAGAACCTGCCCTGTACGGCATAGTTTTGGAGCACAAGAAGATCATCGTCGCTTCCATGATTTCTGGTGCAATTAGCGCTGTTATCCCGGCTATCTTCAATACCCGCACGTTCGTTATGACGTCGAGTGGTATTTTCAGCTTCCCCGGCTACATGAATCCTTCCGGTGATATGAGCAGCCTTATTGGTGCGATCCTTTGCAATGTCGTTGGTTTTATTCTTACCTTCGTCCTCGTCTACATCATGTATCGCCCTGATGCAGACACGTCGGCGGAATAGACAATTATTCGGAATGCAAGCTGCTGAAAACCCCGCGGCAGATTGCATATGGTGGGCTTGCGATTGATCTGCGCGAGCCCACCTCGTTTTTGGAGTGACTGGTTATGACAATTACTGCCGATATGACATTTGGAGAAATCGCACTTCTTCCTGAGTTCGCTGGGTTCGGTGAGCATCTCATGCTTTGCCGACCTTCAACTTGGGAGCGCATGTGGAATAAGCCCATCGCGGCCCATTTGAATTCCGACACTAATCCGTATGAAGTTACTCGTGTTCTGCGCGGGTTGAATCGGATTGTTGAGCTTGCGGATGACGGGAGGCAGGTTGCATACGATATTTGGGATGAAGCCGATTGTATTCGCGATCCGACCCGGCGCAACACAAAGCTGTTTTTCTTTCCGGGGCGACCGGGGGCGCCATTCGTTATCGCGATTTCGGGTGGGGGCTATCAGAGCGTTTGTCACCAAATGGAAGGTTTTCCCGTTGCTCCCGAGCTCAACGATGCGGGCTATAACGTGTTTGTGTTGTCATACAGGGTGAGGGTCGAGCCGCTGATGCCGCGTCCGATCGATGACCTTAATCGCGCAGTCCGTTTTGTCCTCGAGAATTCAACGCGATTTAATGTGGACAAAAAATATGCGGTTATCGGTTTTTCCGCTGGCGCGCATTTGACCGCCGAGTGGGGGACGGATAACAAGGGGTTTGCATCTTACGGATGCGAGCCGCCAAAAGCTTTGGTTCTGTGTTACGCCCCGATTGACCTTCATGAGTCCGAATGTGCGTCAGACCATAGATTTCTTGATTCGGTGTGCGGTGGAGCTGGGCACGATGCGATTGATGATTTCTGCATTGATCAACATGTGTGGGAACGGTATCCGCCGACATATCTTTGGCAATGCGCCGACGATGATGTCGTATCGCCCGGCAATCTCGGAAAGATGGTTGACGCACTGGATGCGGCTGGGGTGCACCACGAGGAGATTGTGTATCCAGAAGGAGGACATGCGTTAATGAAACCTCATGCGCCGGAAACTGATCACTGGTGCTCGGGTGTCATTGAGTTCCTTAAGGGCTATCTCGGCTAAGTAAAATACACGCCGCCCTTTTGCCCATGTGACTCTGGTGCGTGTTGTTTGCGGTATTGACTCCATCAAAAGACGGCTAATGTTCTAGAATGTTTATATAGTCACATTTACGAACAGGAGCGAACATGCATATCTACTCTGTTACCGATCCCGAGTTCAAGTCCTACGGCCGCGTGTGGGACGACGTACCCTCCAGCCTGACAGCTCCGCTTGTCGAGGCACTTTCCGCCACGCCCATTCCCGAGGGTAGCAAGTATGTGGCCTCCGCGCCCGAGCTGGAACAGGTCGAAGGTGCCGACACGCTCGGTCTGCTCATGTACGGCGGCCGCCCCTTCCAGCTGGGCTGGTGCAACGGCCGTAACACGAAGCTCAACTGCCTGGAGTATCACCGCGCCAGCGAGTTCAACCTGGGCGCCCGCGATTTTATCCTGCTGCTGGCCAAGCGCGAGCAGATCGTCGACGGCAAGATCGATACCGCGCAGGTCAAGGCCTTCCGCGCGCCGGCCGGCACGCTCGTCGAGGTCTACGCCACGACGCTGCACTACACGCCGTGCATGGTCGACGACGGTGGCTTCCAGGTAATGGTAGCGCTGCCCGCCGGCACCAATGGTCCGCGTCCCGAGGCCGCTGCCAACATGTCCGCCGCCGGCGACAGCTACTGCTACTGGAAGGCCGACAAGTGGGTCCTCTGCCACGCCGATAGTCCCAAAGCAGCCGAGGGCGGCTACGTAGGCCTAACCGGCAAAAACCTCGACATCACCTGCGACTAGCGCTTCGTCTCAATCCTGTAACATCTAGCAGCCAAAATCGTCTCTACCTGTTACAGAACGAGACAAGCTGCAGGGGGCTGCCCGAAAATCTCAATCTGTAACACTAGGCTCGGTTTTGACGGTCTAACTGTTACAGACCGAGACAAACCGGTCAAAACCACCACAAAGGTGCCTGTCCCCTTCGTGGTGGTTTTCCTACAGCTGACTTCGCAGGTAGTCAGCCATATAGGGAACGGCGAAGCGCACGTACCCGCGGCGGGCCTGTTCGATTACGCCGGCGTCGATAAGGCGCCGGCGATACTTTTGTGCGTAGTCGGGTGTGACCGACATGCGCTCGGCTACATCAGAAATGCGCGACACGGTGTCTTCGTCATCCGCCATTGCGGCAAGAAACGCAACGTCTTGGTCCGAGAGCGCGGCGAGCGTCGTCTCGCACACATCGTTTTCGAAATCGACCTTTGATGCCTCGATGGCTCCGTCGACTAGCTCTCGTGTTGCGCGTTCTCCTGCCTGGCAACGATTGGCGATGTTGTAACCGATGAGCTGCAACATGTAGGGCGAGCCCTGGGTTGCGCGAGCGGCATCTAGTCGAAGATCGCTTGGGATATCAAGGTCGAGTTCTTCGAAAGCCCGCTGGTAATAGGTGTCGACGTCTCCGACTGAAAGCGGTTCGAGTGTGACTTTGCGAGCGCGGTTGAGAAACGTCAGCACGCGGTCATTGAGCGTCGCCGAGACCGCTCCCGGAAGGCCCGCCATAACGAGTGCGACGTTGAGTCTCTCGCCGACGAGTTCTTGATAAGCGGTGACGAGTTGTCTGATCTCGGGCGAATTAGCCTGAAGCTCATCGATGAGGATGAGGATGCCATGTCCTTGCTCGGTTAGTTTGCGCGCCAGTTGCGTGAGCTTGAACTGGAAACTCTTGGTTTCCTGCACATCGCGCGTGAACTCAAGGCCGGCTGAGAAACCGAAGGCGCTCAGGCTGCCGCCCGTGAGTTTAGGGAGATGGCGTTTGTTGGCATAGGGCTCGCCCGCCTCTTGGATTTTTTCAACAATGCGCTCGAGCATGTCCTCGGAGGCAACGGTGGGCGTGGCGACGACGAAGCCAAGCTTGCGAGCGCGATCGGCGAGCTCCCACAGGAGAACCGTCTTGCCGCTTCCTCGCTGGCCGAGCATGAGCATGGCGCGGTCTCGATTGCCCGGCTCCTGTTCAAGGCCGGAGATGAATGTTGAAATTACATTTCCTCGCCCAACGAGATAGGATGGGCGATTTCCAAATGAAGGGGAGAAGATGGTTTCAGTCATAAGTCTCCTTTCCTTTTTTTCCTATTTTTTCCTTTTTTTCCTATTCAGTCAAATTGACTACTGGTCGAGGGCGGCTTCAGGGGGGGGCTCATCGAAAAGAACCTCGACATCAACGAAGACCGGGACCTTCTGTCTCGTTCTGTAACATCTAGCAGGCTAAATCGTCTTTTCCTGTTACAGAACGAGACAAACTGCAGGGGGCTGCCCGAAAATCTCGATCTGTAACACCAGGCTCGGTTTTAACGGTCTAACTGTTACAGATTGAGACAAACCGGCGGAGCGGACTATCTCTCGGGTCCAAACCACCACAAAGGTGCCTGTCCTCTTTTTGGTGGTTGGGTATCAGAAAGTGTCAGGCTCGGGCGGCTGCTGGGCGCCTGCGTGCGAAAAGAAGTGTCGACCTGCGTTGTTGTCGTTGGGTGGCGCCCCGTTTACGGGGATACTGAAACCACGACAAGCAGCGTATGAAAGGATCGATGCATGGCTTTCCGTAATGACTTCCTGTGGGGCGGCGCGACGGCTGCCAACCAGTGCGAGGGTGCCTACAACGTGGACGGCCGCGGCCTGGCCAACGTGGACGTGGCCCCGCACGGCTCCGAGCGCTTCGCGGTGGTCTCCGGCCAGCGCAAGATGCTCGACTTCGAGGACGGCTATTACTATCCCGCGCAGACCGGCATCGATTTTTACCATCACTACAAGGAGGACATCGCCCTCTTTGCCGAGATGGGCTTTAAGACCTTCCGCATGAGCCTGGCTTGGACCCGCATCTTCCCCAACGGTGACGAGACCGAGCCCAACGAGGCCGGCCTGGCCTTCTACGAGGACGTGTTCCGCGAGTGCCAGAAGCACGGCATCGAGCCGCTCGTGACCATCACGCACTTCGACTGCCCGATCCACCTCATCAAGGAATACGGCGGCTGGCGCAACCGCAAGCTCATCGACTTCTACAAGAACCTCGCGACCACAATCTTCACCCGCTACAAGGGCCTGGTGAAGTACTGGCTCACCTTTAACGAGATCAATATGATCCTGCACCTGCCGTTTATGGGCGCGGGTCTGGTCTTTGAGGAGGGCGAGAACAAGGAGGCCGT
Source organism: uncultured Collinsella sp. (assembly GCA_900552875.1). Classification (GTDB taxonomy): domain Bacteria; phylum Actinomycetota; class Coriobacteriia; order Coriobacteriales; family Coriobacteriaceae; genus Collinsella. Next base: position 7,079 of record USCS01000066.1, read on the forward strand.
TGAGTACCTGGCCGCCCACAACGAGCTCGTCGCCAGCGCTTGGGCCACCAAGATCGCCCACGAGATCGACCCCGAGGTCAAGATCGGCTGCATGCTCGCTGCCGGTAGCTACTACCCCTACAGCTGCCGCCCGGGCGACGTGCGCCAGGCACAGCTCGACAACCAGGACAACTACTTCTTCGTCGACGTCCAGAGCCGTGGCTATTACCCGGCCTATGCCGTCAAGAAGCTTGAGCGTCTGGGCATCGACGTGGGCATGACCGACGAGGACCGCGAGATTCTGGCCGCCAACACCGTCGACTTCATCAGCTTTAGCTACTACAGCACCCGCTGCTCCGCGGGCGCCGACAATCCCGATGTCGAGAAAACCCAGGGCAACGCCTTCGCCGGCGCCAAGAACCCCTACCTGCAGCAGAGCCAGTGGGGCTGGGCCATCGATCCGCTGGGCTTCCGCATCACCCTCAACGACCTGTACGACCGCTATCAGAAGCCGCTGTTCGTGGTTGAAAACGGTCTGGGCGCCAAGGACGTTGTCGAGGAGGACGGCTCCATCAACGACGACTACCGTATCGACTACCTGCGCCAGCACATCGCTGCGATGCGCGACGCGGTGACTGAGGACGGTGTCGACCTGCTGGGCTACACCACCTGGGGCCCGATCGACCTGGTCTCGGCCGGCACGGGCGAGATGTCCAAGCGCTACGGCTTCATCTACGTCGACCGCGACGACGCCGGCAACGGTACCCTCAAGCGCTCCAAGAAGAAGAGCTTCGACTGGTACAAGCGCGTCATTGCTTCGAATGGCGAGGACCTGTCCTAAGGGCACCGAGCCCCCCCCAACTGCATAGCTTCCTAACCAAAGCGCCCGGCGAGCAGTTTGTGCTC
>USCS01000067.1 GCA_900552875.1 uncultured Collinsella sp.
GGCAGCGGACAGGTCATAAAACAAGCCGCTGCAAAAACCGCACACGACGGCACGGGTCGGGTCGCCCGAGAACACGCTTAGGCACACCAAGATAATCATGAAGTTGACGCGACCGCCCGCAATGGAGATCTGCGGTGCCAGGCCTGCCTGCAGCAGCACGCACACGATGGCGGCGATTACAAACGTGCGGGAGCTCATCCCCTGCTCGTGTAGATCCATGGACATGCCCCCTATTCGCTCGAGCCGGAATCGGTCGTCTCGGACGCGTCGGAACTGTCATCCGAGCTCTCGTCCTTCGTCTTGGTTGCAGCATCGCGCGACGTTCCCTGCGGCGTGCTGTTGGCCGTGCTCACGTCCTCATCCGAGGCCGACTGTTCATCGGTCAGCGAGGTAATGACCAGCACTTCCTCGTTGTTCTCGGCCGTTGTCTGAGCGCGCACCACAATGGTGTAGTACACGTCGTTTGCCGATTTCTCAACCGACGAGACGGTGCCAAGCGGAAGGCCCTTGGGGAACACACCACCGATGCCCGAGGTCACGATGATGTCGCCGACTTTAACGTCGGAGTCGACGCTCACGTACTCAAGACGCAGCGTGCCGTCAGCCTGACCCTGCAGCATGCCCTGAGCGCGCGTGTCCTGCACCATAGCGGACACGCCCGAGTTCTCGTCGCCAATCAGGCGCACGGTAGAGGTCTTGGCCGATACCTCGATAATCTGGCCGATAACACCGGCAGAACTCGTCACGGGCATGTTGATGGTAAGGCCGTCGGCAGAGCCCTTGTCGATGGTAACGGTCGAGGTCCAGGCATCGCCGGAGGCACCAACGATACGAGCTGCAGTCGATTTGAGGTTGTAGGTCGATTGCAGCCCGACCAGGCCCTCCAGGCGCTCGGCAGTCTTTTGAGCCTCAGAAAGCTCGGCGACCTTAGAGGTCAGTTCCTCGTTTTGCTTCTTAAGCTCGTCAAGCGTGTCCTGCGACGCCGTAAGGTTAGAGAACACGTTGCCGATCGCATTGAAGGGAGCCGCCACAGCCGAGCCCACAAAGCGCACCGGCGAGGTAATCGTCGTTACGCCCGAACGCACGGCATGAATCGGTCCCGCCTCGCCCTCGCGGATGTAAAACGTGAGCAGCAACACCGAAATCAGGCTGAAAACAATCAACGGGCGCATACCCGTTGATTGTCGCTTGGTATTCAGATTTGTGGAGAAACCCGAAGATCGTGCCAAATGGAATCCACCTTTTGGAAATTAAGCATTGGTCTGGACGAAGCCGCCATCAAACGCATTGGCCTCGAGCACGCGGGCACAGCCGTTAACAACGTTATCGAGCGCCGTGGGGCTGACGTTGACCGAAACGCCGGTCTCATCGCGCAGGCGCACATCGAGACCGCGCAGCAGCGCGCCGCCACCGGTCAGCAAAATGCCATAGTACATAAGGTCCGAGGCAAGATCGGGAGGCGTAGCGTCGAGTGCGTCCTTGACGGCCTTGGCCATCTCGTCGAGCGGCTTGTTGAGTGCGCGACGAATCTCCTCGCTCTCGATGCGCACGGTCTTGGGCAGACCGGTGATCACGTCGCGGCCGTTGACCTCGACGTCGAGCTCATCCTTGAGCGGCACGGCGGAGCCGACCTTGATCTTGATGTCCTCTGCCGTACGCTCGCCGATGGCCAGGTTGTAGGCATCGCGAACGTGCGTGAGGATGGCCTGATCGAACTCGTCGCCGGCAATACGGATGGACTGCGAGACGACGATGCCGCCCATAGCGATAACGGCAACCTCGGTGGTACCGCCACCGATGTCGATGACCATGGAGCCGGTGGGTTCCTCGACGGGCAGGTCGGCGCCGATGGCAGCCGCCATGGGCTCTTCGATCAGATAGGCCTGGCGGGCACCGGCCTGGATCGTGGCCTCAAAGACAGCGCGCTTCTCGACCGACGTGACACCGGAGGGAACGCAGACGACAACACGCGGACGCGGAGTCCACGGATAGCGCTTCTCGGACGCCTTGTCGATAAAGTAGCGAAGCATGGCCTCGGTAACATCGAAGTCGGCGATGACGCCGTCCTTCAGGGGACGAACGGCCACGATGTTGCCGGGCGTACGGCCGAGCATGCGCTTTGCCTCGATACCGACCGCCAAGATGCGCTCGTCGTTCTTGTCGATGGCGACAACAGAGGGCTCGCGAATGACGATGCCCTTGCCGCGCACGGAGACAAGCGTATTGGCGGTGCCGAGGTCGATGGCAAGATCGCCCGCATAGCTACCGAAGAACATATCCATCAAAGAAAACAACGCAACTCCTGATGTGTTGGATGATTGCTGGAAAACTACTAGCTCATCATACTAGCGCAAGCCCGGCGCCTCACTTGCGGTGAAGCGCCGGGCAAAGCTAAATCCCATAAGGTCACTACTGGTTGTCAGCAGCCGAGAAATCCATATCAAGCGAAGAAACGGCCCAGCCGATATGGTTGTCGGAGCGCACGAATTTGACGGTGTACTCCTGCTCGCCGCCCTTGGACAGCGATGCCTTCACCTTGGCGGTCGTCTCGGTCATGGACTGATCCATGCCCTCGACGGACACGGTGGCACCCTGCGGAATCGAGGAGATGATCATCGACTTAGCGTCCTCGGACAGGCTCGAGGCCAGGCAAGACTCGGCCTTTGCGGCGTCACCGTCGCCGGCAGCCTGGAACAGATCGGTAACGACAGACTCCTGAGACGGGAAGCCAAAGCCGCGCGTGTAGGCAAAGCCCAGACCGCCCGCGGCGATCAAAATGAGCAGAAGCAGCACGATGAAGACTTTAAGACCCGTGTGGCGGTGGCGACGACGAACCTTGGCCTGCTTGCGGTCCTGCTGGACCATCTCGGACTCAGACAGCGTAAAGAAGCCAGTGTCAGAGGGGTCGGGCATAAACTGACCGGTCGCGCCCGTGGGATCGAGCGGGTCGACAGCGGGAGCGTCCATCGCGGGAGCCGGGGCCGTGGACATGGCCGTCTGGGCCGAAAGCGCGGCGAGCGAGTCGTGCACGCGGGCAAGCTCGTCGGCCTGCTCGGGCGTGAGCTGGTAGATGCCGTCGGCCGTAGCGGCGTTAAAGGCATCGAGCGCATCGGAGGGACGGCCGGCGGCGGAAAGCGCTTGGCCCATGCCGGCGTTGAGGGCGCGCGTATCGTCGCGCGGGCCGGCAAAGTCGATAGCCGTGCGGTAGGTCTCAACGGCGTCCGCGGGGCGACCGAGCTTGATGAAGCAGCGGCCCAGATCGCCGAGGGCGGCGGCAGGAGCCGGGTTGGCGCCGTCGATGGCAGCCTGACGGAAGGCCGTACCGGCGTTGGCATAGTCGCCCGCCTGGAACAGCGCGTTGCCCAGACCCAGGTAGGCCTTAAAAGGCGTGGCGTAGGAAGCATCCTGGGTAGCTGCAGAGAACGCCTGGGCAGCCGTGGTGTAGTCGCCCACCGCGGCGAGTGCCTTGCCGCGGTTGGTGAGCAGGGCGCCGCGCTTGCCATAGGCACCGTCGTTGAGGGCGGCGGCATAAGCCTCGGCGGCCTCGGCATACATGCCCAGATGCATCAGGGCGTTGCCGCGCAGGTGGTCGGCCTCACCCATGATCTCGTTGGGGGTCTTTGCCGCACCAAGCATCTGGGCGGCAGCGGAAAAATCACCCGCGCGATAAGCGGCGCGGCCCTGTTGGATCAGCTGGCTATTCAAGGAAGTCCCCTTTACTCGTGAACGATCTCGACATGAACGATCTCGTCGCCGGCGCGCAGCTGCGAGATGACGTCGAGGCCCTCGACCGTGGTGCCAAAGACGGTATAGCCGGAGTCGAGGTTGTGCTGGGCACCCAGGCAGAGGTAGAACTGCGAGCCCGCGGAATCGGGATCCATGGAGCGGGCCATGGCAAGCGCGCCGTCAACATGGCTGTTGCGCGGATTGGTGGCAAACTCGCCCTTGATGCAGTAGCCGGGACCGCCGGTACCGGGCATGCCGTCGGGACCCTCAAGGCCGGCAGCGACGTCGGCGCCGGACATATCGCGGGTATTGGGGTCGCCGCCCTGGATCACAAAGCCGGGCACATAGCGATGGAACTTAAGGCCGTCATAGAAGCCCATCGTGGAAAGCTCGCAGAAGTTCGCCACATGGATGGGGGCGCCCTCACCGTCAAACTTGACCTTGATGGTGCCCTTCGACGTCTCGATCACCGCGCACTCGTCACCGACGAGCTGGTACTCGGGCGTATAGAGCTCTTTCTTAAAACCAAACATGTGGTTCCTTCCTCGTGCGTTTAAAGCATATTTGTACGAATTGTAGCAATAAGCACGGGCTTCCATCAATTGCGCACGCAGGTTATGCCGCCGGAGGGCAACAAATTACGAACGTTGCTGCGGCCTCCATGCACTCACGTTGGCGTCGTACTGGTTAAGCGCGCTGTTGCCGCCTTGTGCGATGGGCGCCAGGATCTCGCTCTGACGAGCGCTTAGCGACTCGCCGTCGGGAATGGACAGCGAGATATCCCAGCTCTGGCAGATCACGTCGACACGCTCGTACATCCACTGGGCAAGTTGCTTTAGATGATCGATGTCCTCCGCATAGACCGTGTCGTCCTGAACCTTGAGGTTGTTGAGCTCATCCTGGGTCTTTTTAATCTGATCGCGCAGAGCATAGGCGCTCTGCGACAGCTCCTGGCGGGTGGACAGCGGTGTGCGCAGATAGCCGTTATTAAACGAATCGATGACCTCGCCGATCTGGTCATCGTCGCTGTACGACACGATGGTCTGGTACAGGCCGTCGAGCCTGGTGTAGAGCTGGTCGTCGGTTAAGACGGTCTCCTCCTGAACAACCTCGGACGCATCCTCTTGCTTGGGCTCTTTGTCGGTGGCCTCGCCCTTTTGGCGCGACGGGAAGGTGGTCTTGGCTGCCTGGCCAAACTGGTCGTAGAAGCCGGGCATGACGCCCATGGGATCGGCAGTCACAAACCAATAGGCACCACCGCACACGGCGGCGAGCACCGCGATGACGATGAGCGGTTTAGGAATATGGCGCTTGTGCTTGTGATAGGCATCCTCGTCGGGGTGGACCTTGCGCTTGGGCTTTTGCTTTTTGGGCTGGGCATCATCGCGCAGGGACACCGGCGTGGGGATATCGACCTTGGGGATGCCAAAGTCCTTATCGAAGGCAGGCAGCACGCAGGTCTCGTTGGGGTCGGCTGCGTCGGAGAGCACCGCGGCGGCAGATGCCGGCGCGTGGGGCACCTCGGTATCGATCTGCTCCTGCGTCAGGCGCGGAAAGCCGGCCGTACGCCCTGCGGCCAGGTCGGATGCGGCCGCGTCCTCGGAAAGGATGCCAGGCGCGGGGCGACCGCACTTGGGACAGGTACGGTCATGCGGGGACAGACGGGCGCCGCAGCCGTCGCAGAACACGAACTCGGTATGCTCGGGGCCATCGCCCGGACCAACGTATGCGTTGCAATAGGGGCAGAACGAGGCGCCGTCCTCGATGGTCTTTAGGCAATGCGGGCAGATCACGGCATCCTCTTTCCGAAGCAATTCAAACAATTGAGGTTAGAGCATAACATCGACACGGCCCCACAAGCGCAAGGCACCAATTCAACATCGCAGGGCAGTCTTTTGGACGATGATTTTTCTGGGACGGGGATTAAAAAATCATTGTGTACCTAATGATTTTTTAATCCCCGTCCCAGAAAAATCATCCCTGAAGACCAAGGACTACTTCTTTTTCTTTGGCATCGATACCTTGATGCCCTGGGCCGATTTGGTCACGCGGGAGCGCTTGGCACCGGCACTCTTCTTTTTCTTGGGCTGGGTCTGGGCCACGCCCTCGAGTGCGTGTGCCTCGGCCTCGCGAGCAGTACGGCTCTCACGGCGCTGCGCCATATCGGCGGCAACGCGCTTGGCAAAACGCTCGGCCGTCGAGCCCGTCGAGCTCACCTTGCCGCCGCCGCGACCCAGGCGAACGCGCACGCCACGGCCAAAGCCGGTAGCCGCATGACGGCGACGGGGCTTAAGCGAGTCCATCATCGTGGCGAGCTTAAAGAACACCGAACAGGTAAAGACCACGATGACAGCCAAGATAACCATCTGACCCATCGTCAGGTTGGCAATAGACAGCAGCTTCGGGAATCCGATAACCCCCGTCAGGATGCCGGCGACTACAAACACAAAGAGCACCACACGTAAGGGCGTGAGAGGCTGCGAGATGCGCCAGATCAGGCTGACGCTCGCCGCACACGACGTAAGCAGGCACATCGTAGACAGCGTGAGCTGGCTAAAACCAAACACGCGCGCCACAAAGATATCGAGCGCCGCAGCCAAAATGACCGCAATCGACGCCGGCAGTGCACGCTTGAGCACGTTGGTCAATGACCCCTTCACGCGAGCATTGTTGGGCTCCAGGCCCAACACAAAGCCCGGCGCGCCGATGCAGAAGAAGTTAATGAGCGTCATCTGGATGGGCTCCAAGGGGTACGGCGGCAGCGCGATGCACAGCGCGGCCAGGCCCATCGAGAACAGCGTCTTGGTAAGGAACAGCGAGGCCGAACGCTGCAGGTTGTTGATGGAGCGACGCCCCTCGGCAACCACGGCGGGCATCGAGGCAAAGTCGTTGTCGACGAGCACGATCTCGGCCACGTTGCGCGCGGCATCGGAGCCGGCCGCCATGGCGACGGAGCAGTCGGCCTCCTTGAGCGCCAGCACGTCGTTGACGCCGTCGCCCGTCATGGCCACGGTGTGCTCGCGGCGCTTGAGCGCCTGCACGAGCTCGCGCTTCTGCTGCGGGGTCACACGACCAAAGACATGGTAGCGGTCCACTGCGGCATCGAGCTTGGTCGGCGTGTCGAGCGTCGTGGCGTCCACATAAGCGTCCGCCCCCGGCACGCCCACCACGCGCGCGATCGACGACACCGTACGCGGGTCATCGCCACTGATCACGTTGAGGGTCACGCCCTGCTCGTTAAAGTAACCGATGGTCTCGGCCGCTGAGGTACGAATCTCGTCACGGATGGTCACAAAGCCCACGGGCTCGGCCTCGCCCACCATATCGCCATCGGGCGTAAAGCCGTCCACGCGCGCCACCACGAGCACGCGGCAGGTATCGGCAAGCTCGGCGACACGGTTCTCGACCTGAGAAAACACACGATCAGAGAGCACAAACTGCGCGGCGCCCATTACGTAGGAGCCCTGCGCAAACGAAGCGCCACTCCATTTTTTAGACGACGAGAACGGAATGACCGACAGCGGCTCAGACACCTCGACCGGGCGATCGGCGTAATAGTTGAGCAGCGCTTGGCAGGTCTCGTTGGCATCGGCCGAAGTCGCACGCGCGACGTTAGCCAGCGCAAAATCGAGCACCGTGGAATCGACTGGAACAGCCGCCTCGTCCGAGCCGGCGCCTAGGCTCACGCCCTCAACCGGCAGCGGATACGTGCCCTCGACCTCCATGCGGCCCGACGTGATGGTGCCCGTCTTGTCCAGGCACAGCACATCGACGCGAGCGAGCGTCTCGATGCAGTAGAGCTGCTGCGCCAGCACCTTGCGGCGGGCCAGGCGCACCGTGGCGATGGCGAGCACCGACGAGGTCAGCAGCACCAAGCCTTGCGGAATCATGCCCAGCAGGGCACCCACCGTGGACAGCAGTGCCGACGAGGGCACGCGGCCGGCCAGCAGCTCGGAGAAGCACCACGAAAGCGCGCTATCGCCCGGGGTTCCCGCGGCATCCCACAGCTCGCTCATACTCGAGGCAAACAACGCCAAACCGAGCGGGATCATGATGATACTCGCAAAGCGCACGATGGCGTTAAGCGCGTTCATGATCTCGGAATTGACCTTTTTGACGTACTTGGCCTCGTTATTAATTTTGGCCACGTAGTTGTCGGCGCCGACATGGATCACGCGTGCGTACACGAGACCCGCGTCGATGAAGCTGCCGCTCATGAGCTCATCGCC